>CAXHHS010000714.1:0-4236 GCA_964015645.1 uncultured bacterium | reverse complement strand
ATTCTCCAATTCCCGCACATTGCCGGGATAATCGTATTTCATCAACAGGTCCAGCGCTTCCCGGGAAACCCCTTTGATGCGCTTGTGATTCTCCTCGGAAAATTTTTTCAGAAAATGGTCGATCAACGGCGCTATATCGCTGCGGCGGTCGCGGAGCGGGGGAATGAAAATGCTCACCACGTTCAGGCGGTAATAGAGGTCTTCGCGGAACGTTCCATCCTTGACCAGTTTTTCCAAATTGCGGTTGGTCGCGGCGACAATGCGCGTATCGACCTGAATGGTCTCCACGCCGCCGACGCGCTCAAAAGCATGTTCCTGAATCGCCCTCAGCAGTTTTACCTGCACGCCGGGCGGGATGTCGCCGACTTCATCGATAAACAGCGTGCCGCCGTCAGCGCGTTCAAAGCGGCCTTTCACCTGCTGCACCGCACCGGTGAAGGCGCCCTTTTCATGCCCGAACAACTCGCTTTCCAAGAGCGTTTCCGGGAGGGCGGCACAGTTAACCGCTATAAACGCACCGTCTTTGCGGGGGCTGGCGGCATGGATTGCCAGCGCCACCTGTTCCTTACCGGTGCCGCTCTCTCCCTGGATTAATACCGTCGCCTTACTCGCCGCCACCCGGGCCGCCCGGCTTAACACTTCTGTCATCTCAGCGCTCTGGCTGATGATGTTTTTGAAGCGGGCTTTCTCAGCTAATTGTTCCTTCAACTGTCGATTTTCGGAAAGGAGTTGTTTCCTTTCGCGAGCCTTTTTGATCACCAGTTCAAGCTGTAACAGGTCAATTGGCTTGGTCAGGTAATCAATCGCCCCGCCTTTAATCGCTTCCTTGGCCGATTCGATGCTGCCGTAAGCCGTCATCACCACTACACCCACTTCCGGGTTGATGGCCTTCGCCTCTGCTAACACTTCCAGGCCGTTCTTCTCCGGCATCTTGAAATCGGTTAACACCAGGTCAACCGGCATCGTTTTCAATTTCTGCAATCCCTCCAGCGCCGAAACGGTTTCCGCCACGCCGTAGCCTTTGTTCTTGAGAAACCCCGACAGCGCCTTCAACTGCATGGATTCATCGTCAATTACTAAAATTGTATACTCGGACATTTAGACAATCCTCTCTTCTACGTCATCACTTTTTTTGACCGGCAAATAGATTCTGAAAATTGTTCCTTGTTCCATCTCGCTCTCTACATCGATTCGGCCCTCATGCTCAGAAACAATCCGCTGCGAAATGCTTAATCCCATGCCGGTGCCATTCTCCTTGGTTGTGAAATACAGGTCAAATATTCGGTTCAAATGCTCCGGCGGAATGCCGGCGCCAGTATCGCTGATTTCCACGACGGCTTCCTGGTGATGCCGGTAGAGTCGCAGGGTGATTTCTCCTTTGGCGGGGGTGACGTGTAAGGCGTTTTGTAGGATATTGAGGAAAACTTGCTCCATTTGACTCCCGTCAACCGGTAATTCAATGGTTTCGTTTGGCGCATATCGCAAAGAGACGCCTTTTTCCTTCGCTTGATTTTCCACCAGCTTAACCGCTTGTTCGGCAACCTCATTTAAGGCCCGCTGTTGTAAATTCAACGCCGGCGGACGGGCAAATTCCAGGAAGCGCTCGATAATCGAACTGACCTGCCGGGTGGCCGAAACGACCGAATTGGCTAACTCGTGATATTCTGCTTCTTTTTCCAGCGGCTGAAACTCGTAGGCAAAACGCTGCGCGATGATGCTAATGGCGTTCAAGGGGTTGCGGATTTCATGCGCCACCCCGGAAGCCAGCTCTCCCATCGCGGTGAGCTTCTCCTGGCGGCGCAATCTCGCTTCGTACGCTTTCTTCTCGGTCAAGTCTTTGATCACCGCCACCGCGGAATCGATTTCGCCGTTTTGGCGGCGCAACAATGTGGTGGTAACAGAAAGAACCGCATTATGTTCATTCAGACGGTAGTCTGCTTCCCGGTCTCGAATTTCATTGCCGGTCGTTAAGGCTTCATCCAGCAAGGAGGTTTGACTGCCGATAATATCCCGGCAGGATTTGCCCAGCGCCTCACCAGGGGAACGCGCAAATAATGTCTCCGCCGCCCGGTTAAACACGGTGATGCGGCCTTCGCGATTCACTGCTACCACGGCATCGGCCATGTTATCCAATATATTTCCGGTGTAGGTTTTGATTTTGGAAAAAGCCTCGGTCAGCAAGGCATAGTTTTGGTTGGTAACCAAAAAATTAAAGAGAATCACCCCGATAACGATGAATCCGAATATTACCGCAATTGCCCGCTGAATGGTGCGCGTCACCGCCTTGTTAGCGGCATCCATGCGCAGCCCGGTGCGAATTAAACCCAGTACGTCTCCATTCACTTGCAGCGGTTTTACCGCTTCAAAGACTTCCTGATTGTTGAACGAGGTAATTCGCGTCATCAACCGTCCCTTTGAAACAGCCTCCCCGGAAAACGGATCGCTGCCCAGGCTGGCCATGCTGTCGACATTTTTGGTCGCAGAAATGATGCCTTTCTCATCCTGCAGCACGATATAAGCGATCTCCTCGTTCTCCCCTATATCCTGGATCAGACGGCCAATACCGATGCGCTTGCGCAGATCGATCAGTGCGGAAGGATTGGCGCACAACACCCAGGCCGTCTGCGCCGTGCTGCGCAACGCCACGGTAAAATGAACTTGCCCTTCCCAATCCTCCACAAGGCCGCTGCTTCGGTCAATATTTTGGGTCAATAAAGGTTCGATGAAATCGGCCACTTTTTCGGATTTAAATCCATGGATGGCGGTTTCCGGGTAAGCAAAATTTTTTATGTTCCCTCCGGCGGTGACATAAAAAGCCTTCGCCACCCCGCTTTCCCTCATCAATGTCTCAAAGCCGGCCTGAGAAAGTGATTTTTCCTTTTCCAGGTGGTTCAGGAGCAAGGCGGTATTGAAGAGGTGATTTTCGATATATGCCTCGATTTCTCCGTAAGCCTGCACCGCATTCTCAGCGCTGACGGATAGCGCCTCGGTTACTGTCTCCGCTTCCTTGCGCAAAAGTGCCATCACATCTTTGCGGCTCTGGTTGATTTCAATATAACCCACCACAATGCCCAGGAACGCCAGGATCGCTACAAGGGATATAATAAACTTCGGGCGCAATGTTCCCCATCTTTTTGGTAAAGCAAATTGTTCTGGTTCATTCATTATGATTGACTCAATAGGTTGTTTTTGACGATAATACTACTTTAGCTATACTGTTTCTGCTTGAAGTTAAATAGAAAATTATGCTAAAATGACAATGGCCCTTACATTGGTTTATGATCTAAAAACGAACGAGGAAATATTGGATTTGAAAACCTGCCGCCGTATGTGAAGTGGGGGATATTCGAACGCCGTTATCTCAACCTAAATTTTCAATCTCTTGAATGAGCGCTGGTAAATTAGGGCGCGTAAAGCTCATCTCCGGCGCGGGAATACGATTTTGCTTTATATTTGGCGGAATATGTTTGTGATGTGGATGTGTGCTTGCAAGACCTGGATCATTGGGATGCGGTTGAGAGTCATACCAGTATAACTTTTTGTCTCCCTGCCATACCTCATAACCATACCAATCTATGCTCACCGGCAGTCGATCATATAAAAGACGCTCACGAACGATTAATTGAATATCACGATCAAAATATAATTCGCCGCTGACACGAGCAAGTGATGCGCCGATTCGAATAAAAACGAGAGTTGAACGACGGATAGAGGGGAATTGTTGGGTCAAAGTATAGAGGAATAGTTCGTAATCTTCGGAAGTGCGTAAGGGATTGTCATCAGGCAACTTGAATTAATCCTGCTAAGGTTGGGGTTTTTCCTTGAATCTTTTGAATTTCGTTCCGATATTCAGCCTGGCGAGTTAACCATGTGCGGTAAACACTGGCCCATTCGCCGAAGTCCAGAACCCATTGATCATTTTCCGGTTCTTCACCGCTGGCATAAGCGGCATAAAAAATGTCTGATCGAACGCCATATTTTCGTTCAAAGCTCAAAAGCTCTTCTTCAAGCGCATGAATATCCGTTAAAATATTACGTAAGTTCATCTTCTTCTCTAAAAAACTCGTTTCACATTTTCATTAATTTTATAAAATATTCGCACTTTTGATACGGGTTTAACTTATAAATCCGTATCTCTGAAATCAAGCTAATATGTTAGAAAAATTGCTTCCAAATTCGCCCCTATCATCAAAATAGATGAATAGAGTTCTTCACGCGCTTCTATCCGGCAACGTC
>CAXHHS010000713.1:0-4238 GCA_964015645.1 uncultured bacterium | reverse complement strand
CCATTGTTTAAAACTAAATGCTTGAAAATTTGACATAAATAGCCCTCCGAAGGTTTAATTATTCGAAAACTTTAAATTCAGGGAATTTCTTCCAAAGCCGCTCAAATTCTTCCAGAAAAGGCTGCACAAGCCGGGGGTTACTGCTTACGATCAAGTTTTCCTGGTTTTTTCGCGATGCGCTGCGAGTCCAATTAAAGCTGCCCGTCAGTAGAACCTGTTGATCAAAAACAGCAAATTTATGGTGCATGTGGCTCTTTTTCGCATCGTGTTTAATGGGAATTGCCAGGGTTGCGAGGTGGCGAATGTCTGATCCAATATCACCAATTTTCTCATCGTCGGTGACAATCCGAATTTGGCAGCCGCGCTTTAAAGCCACCTCAATTTCAAATCGAATTTGGTTATCCGTAATCGTGTAAACGCAAATATCAATTGTTCTTCGAGAATTTTTCAGGCATTCAATAATTCTATTGCGACAGGCTTCCCCGGGGCTGAAATGAACTTCTGCCAAATAAGCAGCGTTTTTCCCTCCAAACCGGTGGTTCAAAGGCTGTTCAATCTGATTCATAGGCACACTTTAAAGTAATGAATTAAAAGATTATTTGCGATTTTTTAAACGGTGTACAAATTTTAAACCGGACCAGGTTTCATCGACTGCGCAAACTTTGATATCTACCAGGCCGTTTTGTAAGCCGATTTCGCGAATGGCATTTTCGTCAACATCCGTTGCGATTTTTGAAGCTTTTTTCGGCCAGGATATCCATAACATGCCGTTCATATCAATTAGTGATTTCAATTTGGAAAATTGGGCTTCAAGATCCAAACGGCTTTTTGTGAAGTATTGGATAAAATCAATTTTGCCTTCTGGCTTAGATAAAATTCGCACATCTTTCGATAAATTGCCCAAAGTATCCTGGTAATTTTCCGGCTGATTTAAAAGGCAAATCTTAAACCCGGGCTTTATCCCCAATTTCTTTACTAACGGTGTACCGGAATATCCTGCGGGCATAGTTTTTCTCAAGGCTTGCAAGTGCAGATTTAAATGTTGAAAAGACTCATTGGTTTAATGGAAGATTTCGGGGAAGGGTAGAGCGAAAATGCAGTTGAGAACTTTAACGCTCCCCTTAAATCCGAATCAAGTTCCATCTGAAGAAAGAGTGAATATAACGCTTTTTATTGAATTATTCAATCGTTGCAATTACTTTTAATTCGATAGCGATTGGGGTGGGGAGGCGGTTGATTTCTACGGTAGTTCGGCAGGGTTGATTTTCTTTAAAATATTGGGCGTAAATTTGGTTGTAGGTGGCAAAGTCATTTTTCATGTTGGTGAGAAAAACCGTTACATCGATGATGTTTTCCCATTTTGAGCCAGCGTCTTCTACAATGTAGCGAACGTTTTTGAACACGGAATGGCATTGGGCTGCGATGTCGTAAGAAATGATGTTCCCGGCTTCATCCAATTCCACACCGGGAATATTTTTCTGGCCGCGTTCTCGTGGGCCAACGCCAGATAAAAATAACAAATTGCCCACTCGCCGGGCATGGGGATATAAACCGACTGGCTTTGGTGCCCTGCCGGAATTCAGGTTGGTCGTCATTTTGTGCTCTCCTTGAGGTAGATTTCCTAAACTCTTTGCAGCGCAACACATACATTTTTCGGTTCGGTAAAAAAGCGCAGCGCTTCAAAGCCGCCTTCCCGACCAACGCCGGAGTTTTTCATACCACCGAATGGGGTGCGCAAATCTCTTACCAGCCAGCAGTTTACCCAAACAATCCCGGATTTCAATTGATTCGAAATTCGGTGGGCACGGGTCAAGTTTTCTGTCCAAAGCATCGCAGCCAGACCATACTCGGTGCTGTTGGCGTAATGCAGCACTTCTGTTTCGGAATCGAATGGCATTATGGTAACTACCGGGCCGAAAATTTCTTCCTGGTTTGTTCGGCAATTGTATGATAATCCTTCGATGATGGTTGGCGCAATAAACCACCCGTCCTGACAACGGCCTTCCGGTCTTATAGCGTTGCCGCCGCAAAGAATTTTGCCCCCTTCTTGCCGCGCTAAATCGATATAGGAAAGAATCTTTTCTTGATGTGCTTTGGAAACAACCGCACCCAGCCGATTGCTTTCGTTTAATGGGTCGCCGACGGTTAACGCTTTGGTTCGGTTTACAAAATCCGTTTTAAATTGCTCATAAATCGGGCGCTCTATAAAAATTCGCGATCCGCATAAGCAGATTTGGCCTTGATTGGCAAACGAGGAGCGTAATGTGGTCTCCAGCATTTCATTGTAATTACAATCCGCAAAAATGATGTTGGGATTTTTGCCGCCTAATTCCAGCGAGAGCTTTTTGAACTTTGGGGCGACGACTTTTGCAATTTCCGCCCCGGTTTTGCTGCCACCGGTAAAAGAGATACAAGAGATTTTGGGATGTGTTGTTATCGCTCCACCAACTTTTGGGCCATACCCGTGGACGATATTCAATACGCCCGGGGGCAGTCCGGCTTCCATACAAATTTCCGAGAGCATAAAAGCCGTCATCGGGGTAATTTCCGAGGGTTTGGCAACAACACAATTTCCGGCAGCGATGGCCGGCGCAATTTTCCAGCTAAATAAATAGAGCGGCAGGTTCCAGGGAGAAATACACCCGGCAATACCAAGCGGATTTCGCAAGGTGTAATTAATCGCACGATCTTCCATCGCGTGCGATTCGCTAAAAAAGTGCAAGATTCCGGTCGCAAAAAAATGGAAGTTGCTGGCCGCCCGGGGAATATCCACACTTTTGGAAAGCCAGAGCGGTTTGCCGTTATCGGTGGTTTCCGCTAACGCTAATTTGTCAAGATTTGTGTTGATCAGTTCGGAAATGCGCATCAAAACTTGGGAGCGTTCTTGCGCCGGTGTAACAGACCACTTCGGAAACGCTTTTTCTGCTGCATCTACAGCAGCTTCAACATCGCGCTCATCGGAATCCGGAATGAGGGAATAAACTTCGCCAATCGCAGGATTATAGTTTTCGATATAATTTTCTGAAATTGGTGCAATAAGTTCGCCGTTTATATAATTTTTGAGGTGCTGCAATCTACTCTCCCTACATAAATTTCTAAACGGTTGAACTTACTAATAATTTGTTATAATCACAAAACGATTAAACTGATAGAGATCAATAATTTTGCCCTAAATGGCTTCACTTTGGAGCTTACCAGTTTTTTCAGCCATCTCCAAGCTATAACTTATAGCGACTGCGTTCTCCCACCATCCACCGGCACATTTATTCCATTAATATACCCAGCGGCAGGAGACGCTAAAAATGCTACTGCATTCGCCACTTCAAACGCCTCTGCCAGGCGATTAGCGGGAATTTGGGAAATCATATTCGCCTGGATTTCTTCCACGGATTTGCCGGCCTTTTCAGCCATTGTTTCCATTAGCGAAAACAAGCGTTGTGTTTTCGTCATTCCCGGCAGCACGTTATTAACGGTAATGCCATAAGCAGCCAATTCTTTCGAGAGCGTTTTTGCCCAATTCGCCACTGACCCGCGAATAGTGTTAGAAACGCCTAAACCGGGAATCGGCTGTTTTACGGAGGTGGAAATGATATTTATGATTCTGCCATAACCCGCCGCTTTCATTCTCGGAACAACCGCTTGGGTCAAAATCTGGTTGCAAATTAAATGCTTTGAAAATGCATCGAGAAATTCGTCTGTTTTGGCAGCTAATGCCTCTCCGCCGGGCGGGCCGCCGGTATTATTTATCAAAATGTGAACGGGAGAATTCTCTTGAAGAAATTCCTCAACGTTTTTTTTCAATATATCCGGGTTGGCAAAATCAGCGCAGATAAAACCATGATTTTGCTGGTGAGATTTATCAAGGGAATCCCGGGTCAAAATCAACTGGTTTTCGTTGCGGGCGATTAAAATAACACGTGCACCCAATTTGGCTAATTCTTCTGCTGATGCCCGGCCAATACCTTGCGTACTGCCACAGACAAATGCGGTTTTACCTTGTAGGTCTAAATTCATCATTGCTCCTTTTTCATGTTCGAATTTTTCTTTTGAGACTGGTTAAACGCTTCAACAAATACCATCAGGTCTTGATATAACCGGTCTAAGAATTGTATAAACATAGCTCAAAAAACCAGGAAAATTACCTGAGAATTGCGTTTAATTTTCTCCGAACACAACTTTTATTGCTCCACGCTCCACGCTCCACGCTCCACGCTCCACGCTCCACGCTCCACGCTCCA
>CAXHHS010000712.1:0-4242 GCA_964015645.1 uncultured bacterium | reverse complement strand
TTCGTAGCCCACCGAAAATCAAATTGACTATTCATCAAATATTTTTTATATTTTTCGACTGATTTTTAGTAAAAAAGCAATGAAAAAGAATTATTATCAGAATTTTTATTGATCTTGAAACAATCCCTCTTAAATTTGGTAATGTTGAATTATCAATTTTGAGGAGTAAAAATGGATTCGGTTGATTATCAAATTTTATCGCTGCTGCAAGAAAATGCGCGAATTTCGAATACGGAGATTGCCCGGCAAATCGGTATGGTGCCTTCCGGTGTGCTGGAGCGGATTCGCAAGCTGGAAGAAAACGGCCACATCCGGGAATACGCTGCCCAGCTTAACCCGGAATCCTTGAACCTGGATTTGCTGGCATTTGTTTTTGTTCGTACGAATGAATCGCCTGGCGGTATCGATGTCGCACAAAAATTGTCCGAACTGCCGGAAATTATGGAAGTGCACCACGTGGTGGGCGAAGATTGCCTTTTACTGAAACTGCGCCTGCGAGACAATCACTCACTTGCGCTGTTTTTACGAGAAAAAATTGGAAGTATCCCATCGGTCGTCTCCACACGAACAGTGATTGCGATTGAGACAGTGAAGGAGACATCTAAGATAAACTTGTCAGAGGAAACGTAATACGGAATCGTGATGCGTGTTACATGATAGCTTCTAAGAAACACGTAATACGCAACACGCAAGTTTTTACTGAGAAAGGAGGTGCAAATTGAACCGAATTCACAAAATCAAACTCATAGTGGCTTTCGCCATTATTTATCTCGTTTGGGGATCGACTTATCTTGCGATCCATTTTGCAATTGAATCCATTCCACCGTTTTTGATGTCTGCGGTACGATTCATCATCGCCGGTGCGATTTTATTCGCCTGGTTCGCCTGGAAAAGCCCTCACAAACCGACGTTTAGTGATTGGAAAAAAGCGATCTTTTCCGGCGTGTTATTGATCGTTATCGCCAATGGCGCCATTCCCTGGGCGGAGCAATACATTACCTCCGGGATGGCTGCGCTGTTAGCGGCCACTATTTCAATTTGGATGGTGGTATTGAGCTGGCTGTTTACCGCCGACAGCCGCCCGAATCAATATACCATCGCCGGCGTTCTCCTGGGGATGTTCGGCGTGGCGCTGTTATCCGGCGTGGATGCCGGCAATTTCTCCGGCGCTGCGGAATCAAAATGGGATGTTCTTTTAAGCGCCATTGTGTTGATTTTAGCTGCCGGTTGCTGGGCAGCCGGATCGTTGTATTCGCGTGAAATCAAAACCGCAATTTCTTTTCTCTACCTGCTAAGTATGCAAATGCTCTCCGGCGGGGTTCTATTATTTTTATATGCACTACTGATTGGCGAGTGGCAACTGCTTTCTGTTGAGACGATTTCACTGCCCTCAATATCAGCGTTGATTTACTTGATTACGATTGGAACACTGCTAACTTATTCTGCCTACGTTTGGCTGCTGAAAGTCAGCACACCGGATAAAGTTAGCACCTATGCCTTTATTAATCCGATCGTGGCCGTTTTCATTGGCTGGCTGTGGGCAAATGAACCGGTTTCATTGAAGATGCTATTAGGCTCTGTGGCAATTTTAGCATCTATTTTCCTAATCAACTTTCCGCGGTTGGTGATGAAAGCATCAGTTATCACCTCGAAATTATGGTCTTTGTTCTTCTCAATTGAAGAAGGTGTGGGATTACGTAAAGTTAGATCAGTACAGAACAATTACCGCTATTACCCTTTGCGGCTTTCAAATTCTCGGTGGTTGAATAAAAACGCACAGCAAATCGATCTTAAAGCGTTTGCGTTAAAACCTTCGCAACAATTTGAATTGCAGCAAAATTTTCCTAACTTACCGGAGGCAAATGATATGATCGCAAGAACCTGGCACGGAACCGTGCCCACCGCCAAAGCAGATGAATATGTTGACTACATCGAAAAAACCGGCATCTCCGATTACCGGAACATCAAAGGCAACCAGGGGGCTTATATTTTTCGCCGCGAGGAAGGCAATGTGACCCATTTTATGGTGCTATCGTTTTGGGATTCGGAGGATTCCGTGCGCCAATTTACCGGCGAGAATGTCGAAAAAGCCCAATATTACCCGGAAGACAAAAAGTTTCTGCTAAATTTTGAACCGAACGTGCTTCACTACGAAGTCGCTTTGCAACCCGGAGGAAAACTATGAGCGATGCGCTGCTATACGCTGAATCTCATTTCGATCAATTTTTGGATGAACTGAAAACGCTGCTGCGAATACCCTCGGTCAGCACCGATCCGGCGTATGAAAGCGAGCTTCGCAAATGCGCTGATTGGATGATCGCGCATTTGCAGCAAATCGGCGTTGAAAAAACGCGGTTGATTGAAACCGAAGGCCACCCGATTGTCTACGGCGAGCACATTGTCGATGACGCTCGACCGACGATCCTCATCTACGGCCATTACGACGTGCAGCCGCCCGACCCGCTGGAATTATGGGACAGCGATCCCTTTGAACCGGTGATTCGCGACGGCCATATTTTTGCCCGCGGCGCCAGCGATGATAAGGGGCAGATGTTCATTTTGATCAAAGCGATTGAGTCGATTTTTAAAACCCGTGGGAGTTTTCCCTGCAATCTCAAATTTCTCATCGAAGGCGAGGAGGAATGCGGCTCTCCCAACGTGATGAAATACATCGAGCAGCACCCGGAATTGCTGCAAGCGGATGTCGGCCTCGCCTGCGATACTGCGATGATCTCCGAAACCCAGCCCGCAATTGTCATCGGTATGCGCGGGCTGTTGTACACCGAAATAACCTTGACCGGCGCCAATCGCGATTTGCATTCCGGCACCTACGGCGGCGCGGTGGAAAATCCCGCCCATGTTTTGGCAAGGCTGGTTGCCGGTTTCCATGACGAGAGCAACCTCATCACGCTTCCCGGGTTTTACGATGATGTGTTGGAATTAAGCGAATCCGAACGAAAAGCTCTTTTGGAGCAGCCCTTGAATGAAAAAGAATGGTTGGGCGCGGTCGGTGTTTCCGGCGTCAAAACCGAAGCCGGGTACTCGCTGGCGGAAGCGGGCACCGTTCGCCCCACCTTAGATGTAAACGGTATGTGGAGCGGCTACACCGGGTTGGGCGCGAAGACCATTATTCCGGCAAAAGCATCCGCCAAAATCTCCTGCCGCCTGGTCCCCAACCAGCACCCGGATAAAATTTTCGCCAGCCTGCAATCCTACCTGAAAGCTAATGTTCCCGAAACCATACAATATGAGCTGCGGCGATTAGGCGACGGTTTTCCGGCAGTCATGGACAGCGAACACCCCGCCATGCAATCCGCGATTGATGCCCTAAAAAAAACCTTTGGCACTCCGCCCTACCTGGTACGCGGCGGCGGTTCCATTCCGGTGGTTGCCACCATCAAACAATTGCTGAATTTGGATACCATTATGATCGGTTTCGCCCTGGAAAGCGACCGCATTCATGCCCCGAATGAGAATTACGGGCTGGAGCGATTTCGGAAAGGAATTGCGGCGGCGGTTCGGTTTTTGGAGGGGTATTAATGGAGGTTTTTAGTCTGGCAACTTTTATAGAACACGGATTACACGAATTTTCACAGATTTGCTAAATGAATCTTATAAAAATCTGTGAAGATCAGTCAAATCCGCGTCATCCGTGTTCCATTCATAAACTTGATTCTCAATATTGCTTAATCTCAACGCCTCACCCCCATAATAATATTCCACTCATCTTCCGTGACGGGTTGAACGGAGAGGCGGCCAATGCGAATCAGGGCCATGTTTTCCAGCCCCGGCGTTTCCTTGATTTCCTGCAATGTAATTGGCGAAGGGATGTCCTGGTGATATTGCACATCCACCATATCCCACTTGGGATTATCGGGTGAGCTTTTCGGATCGTAATATTTGGCAGCGGGATCGAATTGAGTATCATCGGGATAGGCGGCGCGTACGATTTTAACGATGCCGACAATGGCCGGTGGTTTTACCTGGCTGTGGTAGAAAAATGCCAAATCGCCAACTTCCATTGCGCGCAAATGCAGCCGCGCCGCGTAGTTGCGAATACCGTCCCAGCAATCGGTTTGGTTTTTTGCGTTTTTTAAATCATCCCAGGAGTAAGCTTCCGGTTCGGTTTTGATTAGCCAGTATTTCATTAGTGTTTCCTTGCTAAGATGAACGTTTCATAATTACTTGTAGGGTTTACCGAACTGTCATGGTGAGCGAAGTCGAACCATGACCACCCGGCTT
>CAXHHS010000711.1:0-4248 GCA_964015645.1 uncultured bacterium | reverse complement strand
AAGAAAAACTGGCGCTTCTCCCTCCTGCTGGATTTGTGTGCAGAGAGTAGCCTTACTAAGGCGGGGAATTTGTGGGGTTTTCCTCTAATTTACTAATCAAACCGTCTATTCTTCCCCAACAATCACCGCCGGAACTTCATTATCGCGAACTAATTGATTGAATGCCGGAAGATCACGGGCCAAAATGTCTTGCAGTCGGGCTAACTGCGGATCGATTTGGGCGATGAGTTCATTTTTTACGGCAACGGCTTGATCCGTCGGGCGAAAGCTGCCGATGGCGACCATCGATGCTAGCGTGCTCAGCTTATTGTTCAACCGGATGGGAAAATTAAGCGGGTCTTGCCGGCTTTGATTTTGGGTTTGATAGAGGGTCTTTTCGATTTTCTCCAATTTTTCCAGCAAGGTTTTTCCCGCCGCTTTAATTTCCTCGGCGCCATTTTCAGTCTTCAGCCGTTCGGAAACCGCATTTACCTGTTTGCGCACATCGCGGATTTGGCGAATGCCAATGTGCGTTTCGCTGAGTTTATCGCGAATTTCCAGCAAAAAATCGAATTGCGCCTGCAAATCCGCTTGCGTTGCGGAAGAGCGCGGGTCTTTCAAAATAGCAAACGGAACCGTCATCGAATCGCTATTGACGATTAACCGCACCTGGTATTCGCCGGGAACCGCTTGCGGGCCGCGGGTTTCGCCCCACCAGAGAATTAGATTTTCAAACTTCTCGGCATCCGGGTAGCGCATGTTCCAGGAAAAACGGTTCATGCCTTTGTTCAGCGGCAGCAATTCGGCTTTCGGTGTCTTTTTGTCACCGGATTTAGCGGCAAATGTTTTGACCAGGCGGCCATCTTTTTCCAAAATTTTCAACGAAATGGCGCTGCTGTCCGGCGGTGTTTTCAGGTAATAGTGGATCATCACCCCCGGCGGTGGATTTTGGCCGCGAGTGCGAGAGTTTTCCACTTGCGACCCGCCAAGCTGGTAGGCATCGCGCGGTTTATAAAGCCAGGAGTTGCTATTAGCGACGGCTTCGGAAAGCTGGTGCAGCGGCGTTAAATCATCCAACACCCAAAAGGAGCGCCCCTGGGTGGCAACCACCAGGTCGTTTTCCTTGACCGCCAAATCCGTGATGGGAACGATGGGTAAATTTTGCTGGAAGGATTTCCAGCTTTTTCCATCATCAAGGGAAATATACATACCGCTTTCGGTTCCGGCATAAAGCAACCCGGGCCGCCGGGGATCGGCGCGAATCACCCGGGTAAAATGGTTGGGATCGATACCGGCGGTGATTTTTTTCCAGGTTTTTCCATAATCGAGGGTTTTATACAGGTAGGGCCGGAAGTCATCGGATTTATACATCGTTCCTGCCACATACAAACCGCCCGGTTCCGCCGGGTGCGCTTCGACGCTGTTAATCTGCATCCACTCCGGCATCAGCTTTGGCGATGGCGTTACATTCTCCCAATTTTGGCCGTTATCGCGGGTAATGTGAATTAGCCCGTCATCCGAGCCGCACCAGATGACGCCCGGCTCGTGAGGGCTTTCAACCGCGGCAAAAATCGTACAATAATATTCCACGCTGGTATTGTCTTTGGTAATCGGCCCCCCGGAAGGGCCCAGTTTGGTGGCATCATTGCGGGTTAAATCGGGGCTGATGGCTTGCCAGCTTTGGCCTTCGTTAGTGGTTTTAAAAAGCATGTTTCCGGCGGCGTAAAGCGTATTGGCATCATGCGGGGAAAAGAAGATCGGGAAATTCCACTGGAAACGATATTTCATATCAATCGCGCCGTGCCCCATGGGATTATCCGGCCAAACATCAATGATGCGGTTTTCTTTGGTTTTATGATTTACGCGATGTAAAAATCCATCGTAAGAGCCACCGTAAACGATATCGGGGGTTTCCGGGTGCGGTGCTAAGTGCCCGCTTTCGCCGCCGGCAGTTGCTTCCCAATCGCGCTCGCTAATGCCGCTTCTCTCGGAGCGGTGGGAAATTCGCACGGTGGAATTATCCTGTTGGCCGCCATAAATTCGATAGGGAAAATGGTTGTCGGTGGTGACGCGGTAAAATTGCGCCGTTGGTTGATTATGATAAGTGCTCCAGCTTTCGCCACCATCAAAAGTAACTTGCCCGCCGCCATCATCGCCGACAACCATTCGCCGCGGTTCGTCGGGATCAATCCACAAATCGTGATGGTCGCCGTGCGGTGTTGTGATGCGCTCGTAGGTTTTGCCGCCGTCTTTCGAGCGCCAAAAGCGTACGTTGAGAACGTAAACCATATCTTCGTTTTGGGTATCAGCGTAAATTCGGGTGTAGTACCAGGCGCGCTGGCGGAGCTTGCGTTCTTCGTTGATTTTTGTCCAGGTATCCCCGCCGTTTTCGGAGCGGAAAACGCCGCCGTTTTGGGATTCGATAATGGCCCAAACACGATTGGAATTTACCGGCGAAATCGTTACGCCGATGATGCCGATGATGCCCTGCGGTAAGCCGGGATTTCGGGTGATCTCTGTCCAGTTATCCCCGCCATCAGTGGATTTCCACAAACCGGAGCCTTCCCCACCACTTTCCAGACTATAGGGCGTGCGTTTGATGCGCCAAAAACTGGCAAATAAAATGCGGGGATTGTTGGGGTTCATCACCAAATCGACAGCGCCAACTTCGTTGCTGACAAACAAAATATTTTCCCAGGTATTGCCGCCATCGCTGCTGCGAAAAACGCCGCGTTCTTCGTTGGGGCCGAACAAGTGGCCGAGCACAGCGGCGTAAACCAAATCGGGGTTTTTCGGATGAATCCGAACCCGCGGAATCCGCCGGGAATCTGTTAACCCAATGTTTTTCCAGGTTTTACCGGCATCGACAGATTTCCACATCCCATAGCCGTGAGAAACGTTGCCGCGCACGGTTTTTTCGCCGCCGCCAACGTAAATCACATTAGGATCCCACTCGCTAACGGCCACCGCGCCAATGGAGCCGCCGAAAAATCCATCGGAAATATTAAACCAGGTTTGCCCGCCGTCGGTGGTTTTCCACACGCCGCCGCCGGTACCGCCAAAGTAAAACGTCATTGGAGCACCGGGTACACCGGTCACCGCCGCCGAGCGCCCGCCGCGAAAGGGGCCGATACAGCGGTACTCCAGGGCGTTGTACAGCGAATCATTATAGGTGACAGATTGCTGGGCATTCGTTTCAACAGCTATCAAAAAGATGACGCCAGCACACAAGAGCCAGGTATTTGCCCGAATAAATGATAGAACATGTTTTGCCATATCCGTACGCTCCTTTACAAGTTGTTATATTTAAAAAGAGGTTAGTAAAAACGAAACAATTAACCAAATTGTAATTGGCATAAGGTTAGGTTGCTTACAGACAGGTAAACTGTTTATTTTTAAATGTGTAAATTGTTCTCAGTATCAATACGATCCGAGAAGATAAAAATCTTGTTCTGAAACTTGAAATTGAAGGCTGCTAATCACTCAATGCTTTCCCCGGAAAATGACTTTTCGATTATCATTCCGACTTTGAATGAACACGCCTGGGTCAAGAAAACAATTCTCCATACTCGCTCACTAAATTCTACCGTGGAGATTATCGTTGCAGATGGCGGAAGCTCCGACGGAACCGTGAAAATCGCCCGCAATTTGGGCGCGAAACTAATCGAATCGGATTGCGGGCGAGGGAATCAGTGCAACTGTGGCGCAAGCCTGGCAAGCGGCAGAATTTTGATTTTTCTCCATGCCGACACCTTGCTTCCGGCCAACGCGTTCAATTTGCTCTCGCAATATTTTCAGGATGAGCGTATTCAAATTGGTACATTTCGCCTTGCCTTCGACCAGCCCAACCCATTGCTGCATGCTTATTGTTTTTTCACTCGTTTCGATTCCATTTTCACCCGCTTTGGAGATCAGTGTATTGTGGTTAGAAAATCGTTTTTCGAAACCCTCGGCAGGTTTCCCAACTGGCCGTTATTTGAGGATGTTCACCTGTTGAGAAATGCTCGAAAGTGCACAAAGGTCGTTTCCTTTCCTGCGACAGTTGAAACATCCGCCCGCCGGTTTCTCAAAGTCGGCATCGTGAAAACTCAGCTGATTAATGGCTGGCTGATTTTGCAATATCTCCTGGGCGTTTCTCCCACCAAACTGGTGATGCAGTATAAAACTATAAAAAACAACAACTTAAAAGGCCAGTGAATGAATAGGCAAAATACGGGATGCAGATAAAATAACTTCCCGATTTGAAGAAATTGGTATAGGGTTTGTAAA
>CAXHHS010000710.1:0-4250 GCA_964015645.1 uncultured bacterium | reverse complement strand
AGCGGTGCGAACGTAAGATCTAACACAAGTGCCGTCCGGTTTATCTCCGAAGATGGCAAACGAGCCGCTAGCGTTCTCCTACGCTCCAACACCGGCGACCTTAAACAAGTAAAAGTCAATCGTGCCGTCATTGTGGCCGGTGGCTGTATTGCCAGCAGCCATTTTTTGATGCGCAGCGGCCTGCGCGGCAATGTTGGCAATAATCTCTGTTGCAACTTCGCCTTCCCGGTTGCTTTTGGCTACTCGGATAAGATTGATGCCTTCGACGGCGTGCAAATAACCGTTGGCGCGCTTGATCCGGAAGAGCGCGCCATCTTCGAAACCTACTTTAATCCCCCGGCAGCCTTTGCCCTCAGCGTGCCTTTCTTTTTCGATCGTAACCGGCAGGTGATGAAGCGCTACGATCATTTTCTCAATTTCGGAGCGCTCGTCGGTTCGGATACCGGCGGCACAGTACAAGTTAAAGCCGATCCCATCAACGGCCGCGCCTTTACCTGGGAATTGACCGAACGAGATATCGAGCGCATCCGGTATACGCTGGATACCCTCCTTAAAATCGGGCAAAAGGCCGGCGCTTCCGAAGCTATTCTCCCGACCCGGCCAGGTATTGCTTTTGAATTAACACAGGATAATATCGAGCGATTCATTTCAGCGATTCATGATTATCCCTTGCGCATTAAGGATTTGCTTATCAGTACTGCTCATCCACAGGGAGGCAACCGCATGACGGGTGATAACTCGGCTGCCCGCGATACCCGCACCGTAGACGGTAATTTCCGGGTAGATGGATTCAGCAATGTCTACGTGGCTGATGCTTCGCTCTTTCCCGACAGTACCGGGGTAAACCCGCAACTCACAATCATGGCGATGAGTTCGCTGGCAGCCGGGAAAGTGCTGGAGGCGCATGGTTGAATAATACGGGTATTGGGAAAGTTACGACAAAATTATTTCACAAAAAACCGGGATGATTCCTGCTGAATATCGGAATTTGAATTAAGGAAAAGAAAAAGAAATCTCAATGATTGCCACTCTCTACAAACATCGTTTTGCGATCTTTTTTGTAATTCAATTATTAACCCTGTTCGGATCGCTTGTATTTCCTACCGCTATCTTTGAGACAATCGCCTTGCCGGTACTGCTACAGCTAAATCTCATCGGTGGAATTCTCTTGATTTCAAAAAACAAAAAACTGATGTGGTTTATAATTACGTTGCTGGTTATTTCGATCTTAGCGCTTGGTGTGAGCCTATTTCAAAGAAGCACCACAGAGAATCTATCGGTAAGACTGGCGGTCTATTTCGTTTTTTATGCTGTAGTCACGTTTCAAATTATCAAACAGGTTTGGCAAAGCAAAACTGTAGACAGTACGGTGATTATCGGCGTGATGAGTGGTTACATCTCTTTAGGGCTTATCGCCTTCTTTCTGCTTATGGGCGTTGAACTCCACAATCCGGGTTCGTTTTCGGGCGTGCTTTTAGAGAGCAATGATTTTACGCTGCGGGCAGATGCGATTATATATTATTCGTATATCACCTTAATGACAATTGGTTATGGCGAGATTATTCCGGTAACGCCTGTCGCTCAAAAAATTGCCATTTTCACCGGTTTGATGGGGCAGTTTTACCTGGTAATTATAACCGCTATCGTTGTTGGGAAATATATTCAGCATTCTGATAGGTAAATCATGGTTGTAGATTCGGATTAAATTCGAAAGAAGTATCAGGTAATCTTAACTCTCATTTTATCAACTCTGCCATTACTGTAACAGTCTCCCTCTTCAGTTGTCTAATCATCAACCAATAACGATTGAAGAGAAAGGAGCTAAAATGTTAGCAGATCAAAAAAGCATCATCAGCGCGGTTGAGCGAATGACAGCGGCGTTTCACACAGGAGATATTGACGGTGTAATGGCGAGTTACGAGGACAAAACCACCGTCGTATTCGAACCGGAGTCGCCGGTGTCGGATCCGGCAATCGTGCGGGAAATGTTTCAAGAACTGTTTAAGCTGAATCCACAATTCGACTACGGCGGCCACGAAGTATTTGTCACCAACGACATCGCCGTTCACATCGCTCCCTGGACCATGAAAGGTAAAGCTCCGGACGGTGCTAAAATTGAGCAAAGCGGGCTGTCCGTAGCAGTACTGCGCCGCCAGCAAGATGGCCGGTGGTTGATGGTAATCGACAATCCTCACGGCCAGCATTTAATGGATCGCTTAAGAATTTAACAATTGCAAAACAGTTATAAATTAGCGAAACTTAAAGTGAAAATTAGAGTGCAGAAAATTATATTCCTGCACTCTTTTCAATTTATAAAGGATGAAGCAAATGTTCGATACATCCGATGTCAAAGAAGAAGATAATGTTCTGATCGATCAATCGCTTGCAGGCGATAAAACCTCGCTTGAGAAACTCATCAAAAAATATCAAAATTGGATATACAATATAGCGCTCAATATGGCCGGGGATGCCAACAATGCTGCCGACATTACCCAGGAAGTATTGGTTAAAATCATTACAAACCTGAAATCCTTTCAAAAGAAAAGTAATTTCCGAACCTGGATGTACCGGATTGTCAAAAATCATTTTCTGAATGAGAAAAAATCCAAATACAATAGTGCGACGCTTTCTTTTGATGATTTCGGAGGTAGCCTGGATTCTATACCGGACGAATCCCTGGGCAAGTATTCCTTTAAGGCAAGTGATGAACTTTTAGTGGAAGAAGCGAAAATAAGTTGCATGAAAGGAATGCTCCTGTGTCTTACCCCGGAACAACGACTTATTTTTATACTTGGCGAGCTATTCGAATTTTCAGATGCTGTCGGCAGCCAGGTAATGGAAATTAGTAAGGCCAATTTCAGGGTGAAATTGCATCGAGCCAGAACACAATTATATGATTTTATGAATCATAAGTGCGGTTTAATCAATAAGAAAAATCCCTGCCGCTGCGCAAGGAAAACCGCCGGGTTTATAAAAAAAGGATATGTTGACCCGGTAAATCTTCATTGTCAAAAAGATACCATTACGACGATTGAAAACGCGGCTAAAAGCAAAACGAAAGCGTATGAAGAAGAAATAATGGCAGAGTACCAAAAACTTTATCGGAAACATCCGTATGTAAAAAGCCCGGAAGGTTTACAAGCGATTAGAGATTTGTTATCAACCAAAGCGATTAAAGAAACGTTTAATTTGCAATAGTAAGGAGAGTTTAGCATGAAGATTGTTCAGGTCGATGAAAAACAGGTAGAGGGCCTTTGTGTCCGAACGACAAATGCAGATGAAATGAGTCCGGAGACATCAAGAATTGGAAATTTATGGCAGAACTTCTATGAAAAAATTATACCCAATTTAGCGGGTGATGCAATTGTTTATGGCGTTTACTATGACTATGAATCCGATGCTGATGGTGAATTCTCGGTTTTAGCCGGAGCTGACAAGCTTGAAAAATCATTGGAGGAAAACATTAAAGAAGTTTCCATCAAAAATGGCAGCTATATGGTTTTTGAAGCTAAAGGCGATATGCCACAGGTCGTTATCGATACCTGGCTAAAAATCTGGGATTACTTCTCCGCAGAGAATGCCCAACACCGACGAGCATACACTACGGATTTTGAGCTTTACAAAAGTCAGGATGAAATCGAAATCTATATTGCGATCAAATAAGGACATAGAACCAGCTAAAGGACAATAAATGAATTGTATCGAAACAGATCGGCTACAGCTTCGCCAGTGGAATGAGAACGATTTTGAGACGTTAGCAGCGTATTATGCCGATGAGAATAATGCAAAATACGTTGGCGGGCAAAAGAATGCCGATGATGCCTGGCGGCTTTTGGCATTACATATCGGACATTGGCAACTAAAAGGATTTGGTTATTGGGCAGTTGATGAAAAAGAAACCGGTGATTTTATCGGTTGTGTTGGTTTATGGAAATCCCCCGGGTGGCCTGAATTAGAATTAGGATACTGGTTATTAAACAAACATCAAGGAAAAGGCTATGCTCTGGAAGCTGCCTTAGCATGTAAAGATTATGCGCGCAATGTGCTTCAGGCAAAATCATTGGTGAGTTACATACATCCTGATAATGCGCCATCCATAAAATTGGCAGAGAAATTAGGTGCGAAGTATGAAAAAACAATCGAGTTACTAACACATGGCCCTCACGGCGTCTATCGCCATTTTTGATTTGTCAAGTCTTAGAGCGTGTTTGAAAAATCTAATTTTATGCCACCCACAAAGTGGTTCCTTT
>CAXHHS010000709.1:0-4253 GCA_964015645.1 uncultured bacterium | reverse complement strand
GATGCAATGGAGTCTCGTGGGCTCGGAGATGTGTATAAGAGACAGGGGGTGAGGTTAAATGCTGAAAAATAGAGAGAATTTTGAATAAAATAATTTCAATAAAAACAGTAGTTTGTGTGTTCTTGATGCTCGGCTTTGTAACCGGTCAAAGCGGAACACAACACTATTTTGAGCAGGGAAATAATGCCTATCGGGAAAACAATTATCTTGAGGCGTTAGAATGGTATCACAAGATTGAGGAAGCCGGGTTTGAAAGTGGCCATGTATATTACAATATTGGAAATTGTTATTATAAATTAGACCAAATCGGCCACGCTGTTTTATACTACGAAAAAGCCCTCAAACTTAAACCGGATGATAAAGAAATTCAATTTAACCTGGAATTGGCGAACTTAAAAGTGGTTGACCGGTTGGAAATGCCGCCACAATTTTTCCTGTTTGAGTGGTGGGACAATCTAAAAGTGTTTTTCTCGATTTATGATTTAACGATTGTCGTTGTCATTTTATACGTTATCTCAATCGCTTTATTGATAGCCCTCCTTTTTCTGCGCTACAGTATAAGGCGCAAGACGATACTAACTCTCCTGGGTGTATCAGCCGTTTTAACGATATTTTTTACCTATCTGCTCATTTTAAATGTGCAGGAATCTTCCCAAAACCGCCATGCTATTATCTTAACCCAATCTGCCAACGTGCTAAGTGCCCCAAACGAAGGCAGCACCGATGTATTTGTACTCCACGAAGGCGCAAAAGTAAGTTTGGATGAACAAAGAGGGGAGTGGGTAAAAATTAGTTTGCCCGACGGCAAAACCGGGTGGTTGCAGCAAGATTACCTGGGGATCATATAAGTTTAAAGTAATCTAAAGTTGAAAAGAATAACTCACAAACTTTAGATCACTTTAGGCACTTGCTGCTTGTCAATCTTCTATTCGTACACCGAGTAACGCCGCACCAATATTGCCTGCGCCATCAAATGCCCGAATGTAAATGGTATGATCCAAACCGGATACGACGTTGGTTAAATCCCAGGTATATTGATAAAGCGGGGTAGCATCCTCGGCCTGAAGAATTCCATCGATAAAAAATTCAACTTTCGTAATTACACCGCTATTATCCGTGGCATCTGCAACAATAGTAATGCTATTGCCGACAGCGGATTTGGAAATAATGTTCGATACATCGGGGTTCGGAAAAATAATTGTTACCACCGGCTCAGGATCATTATCGTCAACATCGGATTGCACGGTTACCCGTGTCACATTCGAAGAAATATTAAATCCCAATTGATCGTAAACGACTGTGAAAATAGTATGCGACGACGAATTTGGCAGGCTGCTAACATCCCACGGAAAGATATAAGGAGCGGTTGTCGAGCGCCCCAATCGAAAACCATCTACAACAAAAACCACGCTGTCGACGGCGTTATGATCCAGGTTCAAAACCCTCGTCACAATATTTACCTCGCCGCTAACAGTTTGTCCATTAATCGGGTTGTCGATAATCGCGATTGGGGGCGTTAAGTTCCCCGGAATGTCCGAAATAACCGTAACCGTCGTTACGCCCGTTGTAACATTAAATCCGGCTTGATCGAATGCAATCGCAAAGATGGTATGCTGAGAGCGATCCGGCAACGTCTCCGTATTCCACTCAACAATGTAGGGCGGTTGGGTTAATCGAGCGAATCTCGCACCATCAATAAAAACTACCACACTGTCAACTGTGTTGCCTGTTTGACCAGCAACGCCTACCGCAACGTTTACCGTTCCGCTAACCGTAAGCCCATTTAATGGGTTTTGGATTGTGACGCTTTGAGGGGCCGTGCCGATAAACGGCGATAATTGCACTACATGAACGCTGGATGGACCGATATTTTTACTATCGTCAATTGCGTAAGCGGATATATGGTGGCTAAGGTTGTCAGCCATCGGGGCGGTATCCCATTCGTAAATCAGTTCATCGCCGGAAACAGAGCTAACTTCCACGCCATCAATAAATAATTTTGTGGTTTCAACATCGCGCTCATCGGAGGCGGTAACAACAACTTGTACAACACCGTTTAAAACAGCGCCGGACGGTGGATGTACAATTGTGGTCGTCGGCGGGCTTTGATCTCTTTTGGTTATACAGGATGTGAAGAGAAACATCGAAATAAAAGTGAAAAGAAACAAAATATAGGTGAAGAATATGGAACGTTTCATCCATGAGCTCCTATTGTTAATGGTTGCTTTATTTTAAAGGAGATAAAAAAGCAATTTTAGCTGTATTGATTGTGATTGGCATCATTAAAACGGCGACGTATAAACTTCTAAAAACCGATTTTATCTTTAATCTTTTCGCTTGGATCACCACCCATTTTATTTTAATTTTTGACCCTATTTTGCGAATTCGATTGAAATTAAAGGATATTAGAATGAACAACAATTGCCGAAAGATACCGGTTCGATTTGCAGCGCTTCTGTTTTTGGCAGCGATACTGGCCTCATGCGGCGCTTCTCGCCAGGGAACCGCGCGCAGTACAGAGCCGATTATTGAAACTACCGAAACAACCAGGATAGACGAATCTTTTGACCCGGTAATGCTCCAGGATGAAGATATTAATTTCCCGGAAAGAACCATACCACAACAACAAGCCGAAACGCCTATCCTTGCAAATGGAATAATCGAAACAGAAGAAGTAGAACCCAATCGAGTGATTGATGGATTTCGGGTACAAATTTTTGCCACCCAAAATATCGAAAATGCAACATTGCAGAAAAAAGAAGCCGAATTTGTTTTTTTGGGAGATTCGGTTGCCGTCTATATTGATTTTGATTCACCGATGTACAAAATCCGTGTTGGAGATTGTTTAAACCGGGCGGAAGCGGAAAATTTGCGGGAAATCGCTCGAAAGCATGGGTATCCTACATCGTTTATTGTTCGGACAAAAGTAAACACAATACCGGTTTTGCCTCAAAATGAGGAAGAAGCCGTAGAAGATCAGTAATGGAGGAAGAATGGCAGGGCATTCCAAATGGGCGAATATCAAGTTTCGAAAAGAACGCCAGGACGCCAAACGGTCAAAAATTTTTACAAAGGTTATAAAAGAAGTAACTGTAGCCGCCAGGGTCGGCGGCGGAGATGTTGATAGCAACCCTCGCTTAAGATCGGCAATACAGGCCGCAAAAGGCGCCAATATGCCGATGAAAAATATCGAGCAAGCCATTCAAAAAGGAACCGGCGAGCTGCCGGGAGTCGTTTTGGAAGAAGTCACCTACGAAGGATATGGCCCGGGCGGCGTTGCGCTATTAATTCCCTGCACAACTGATAACAGAAACCGCACTGTTGGAGAAGTTCGCCATTTGCTCTCCAAACATGGCGGCAACCTCGGCGAATCCGGCTCTGTCAGCTGGGTGTTTGACCAAAAAGGGCTGATTCGCGTTAAGGCGGAAGGCCACGATGAAGAAGAGTTGATGCTTCTGACAATGGATGCCGGGGCTGAAGATATCAAAGAAGACGATGGCGTGTTTGAAATTTATACTCCGTTTGAAGAATTATACACCGTTCGAACGGCATTGGAGGAAGGCGGCATAGAAGTCGACGCTTCCGAAATAACCTTTATCCCCCAAAACACTGTTCCGTTAGAAGGCAAACCGGCAGAGCAAATGTTAAAACTGCTGGATGCGTTGGAAGATAACGACGATGTGCAAAACGTTTTCGCCAATTTCGACATTGACGAATCCGTGATGGAAAGCCTGGGGAACAGTTAAGTCGCTGCTGCACAAAAATCATTTTTACAACTTTGTTTCAAAAACAGGAATTGACGGTTGGACAATTCAAAAACAATCATCCTGGGAATTGATCCCGGGCTTAGCGTTACCGGGTACGGCGTCATCGAAGTTGTTAAAAATAACGCTATCAGCCTCGGTTATGGCGGAATTTATAACCGGGGAAAATCCAAAAGTATTGCCGATAAATTGAAAAATATCTACGATGGCATTCACGAAGTCGTAAAGCGATATCAGCCGGCACATTGTGCTATCGAGGATGTTTTTTATCATGAAAATGTGAACACCGCCATCGTAATGGGACACGCGCGCGGTGTTGCCATGCTGGCGGCGAAACAAGCGGATATCGGTGTTTATGAGTACGCAGCACGAGAAGTAAAAATGTCTACGGTGGGGTCCGGGGCGGCGTCTAAACAGCAAGTTCAGGCAATGGTTAAAAATTTACCTGTCTCTTATACACATCTGACGCTGCCGACGAGCTTCTTGGTG
>CAXHHS010000708.1:0-4262 GCA_964015645.1 uncultured bacterium | reverse complement strand
AAAGTCAGCGAGCTTTTAGACGGGGTGCCGGAATATCATTCCACGCCGGAAATCCGGGCGGAATGCGCCAGCGATGAAGAAAAATTTAAGATCGTCGAAAAATCAGTCGCTTACTTTAAGGAAAATTATGACGTAATCGATGTTGATGGCGTCAGAATTTTATTCGGCGATGGTTGGGGATTAGTGCGTGCCTCCAATACACAGCCGGTGATCGTGCTGCGCTTTGAAGCACGAACCCCGGAACGGCGTGATGAAATTCGCGATCTTGTGGTTAGTAAACTGAAGGAATATGGCGAGGTTCACATGTAACACAAGTTTGTAACTTGTGCTTACAAATAGTTTTTGCAAGTTGTAAGTTTAACGAATGTAATACAAGTTTGTAGCATGTACTTAAATGATTTTCGCAAGTTGGAAACTTGCGTTACTGAAAATGCCTGAAGACCCGCAGAAAATATTAAATACCGCAGTGGAAGCGGCCCAAAAAGCCGGTGCTTATTTATTAGAAACCGCTGGCAATCTCATTGTCGATAATATCGACGAGAAACGAAAGAACGATTTTGTTACCATTGCTGATAAAACTTCCGAAACGTTAATTGTCGAACACATACAAAGCCGCTTTCCCCAGCATTCTGTTTTTGCGGAAGAAAGTGGAGAATTCAACCGGGAAAGTGCCTACCAATGGATTATCGATCCGCTGGATGGCACAACCAATTTCATTCGGAATATTCCATTTTATTCCATTTCAATCGCGGTAAAATATCAAAATCAAATGCTGGCTGGCGTTGTTTCTAATCCACCCTTAAATGAAGTATTTACAGCTATTAAAGGGCAAGGCGCTTTTTTAAATAATAAGCCCATAAAAATCAGCCAGCAAAAAGATTTTAGCCGGGCTTTTTTAGCCACTGGCTTCCCTCACCAATTCAAATACCATACTCCCCAGTATATGAGTGCATTTTCGGAGATTTTCTTCAATATCGCCGAGGTGCGCCGGCTTGGTTCTGCTGCGTTGGACCTTTGTTACACCGCCTGTGCTCGGTTTGAAGGGTTTTGGGAGTTAGGATTAAATCCCTGGGATGTTGCCGCCGGGAGCCTTATTGTGCAAGAAGCAGGCGGTGCTGTTAGCGATTTTTACGGAAGGCAGTTTTTTATGGAATCCGGCTATATTGTCGCCGCAAACAAAACGGTTCATTCGCATTTAATAAAAATATTATCCAACTACTTTAAGGAGAGATAAGATGAGTGAAAACAAATTTACGCCGGTAAACAGGGGGATCATGTCGGTAATGGCATGTAATTCCGGTAGACCTTTTGCCGAAAGAGTTGTCACCGAATTGAATCGTTTTGCCAAAACTACAGCAAAAAACAAAGAACACCGCCTGGTCTATTCCAAAGAAATAACCTTTCCGAATGGGGAAGTTAAAGTTATTATCGAAGATAATATTCGTGGCGATGATATTTACATTTTTCAGGCGATTGATGATCCGCTTTCACCGGCGACGGTAAACGATAATTTAATGTCCGTCTTAACCGCAACGCACGCGTGCTATCAATCGGATGCCGACCACATTACCGTTGTGTTGCCGCAATTTCCCTATTCGCGCCAGGAACGCCGAAAAACGCGCGAGGCGATTACAGCCAAGTTGATTGCCGGGATGCTGGAATCCGCCGGCGCCGGAAGAGTGATCACGCTGGATATTCATGCCGAAGCGATCCAGGGGTTTTTTAATAAAGCAAAATTGGAAGATTTGCATGCCTCGCGTATTTTTATCGATTACTTACAAGAAATTATTTGTGTTGATCCCACCAATATGGCCGCCACCAGCCCGGATGTAGGCAGTGTAGAACGCGCTCGCTATTACTCCAAAACGCTGGGCATGGATTTGGTTATTGTCGATAAAGCCCGCGATTATACCAAAGTTAGCCAAATTGAAAGTATGCGATTGGTTGGTGATGTTCGTGGTAAAGATATTTTATTGGTCGATGATATTATTGCCACCGGCGGAACCCTGGTGAATGCGCTAAAATTATTGAAAAATAAAGGCGCAGAGAAAACTACAGTGCTGGCAAGCCTTCCTTTCTTTTCGGGAAATTGTAAAGAAAAATTGGATAAAGCCTATCACGACGGCTTACTGGAATTGGTAATCGGAACCGATGCGGTTTTTCATGGCAAAGCGTTTGTTGAAACCACGCCATGGTACAAAGAGGTTAGCGTTGCACCACTATTTGCACGGGTGATTCACAATATTAACCGGCGGCAGTCCGTGAGTGAGTTATTAAAGTAAAAATTTTATTCAAGTTCTATATGTTGTTCCCAGTTTCGAACACCAAATAGAAGAGACGGTGAATTGGCGAATCTATCCGCTTGCTCCATCTCCGATTCTCTGCCCCCCGTTTCCCCAATTCATTTTTTTCCTATCCCATTATAAAATATAAAAATTAAAGCGGTGATATTGCCCACAGATGTTCCTATAAATCTATCCGATTTTTAAGTCTATAAATGAAATCCAAGGACTTAATAGTCGAAATACGTTCCGTGGGAAAGGATTTGCTTTAAAATGATAGGAAAAATTATATCCGATTATAAAATAACGGAAAAAATCGGCGACGGTGATAAAGGCAGTGTCTATAAAGCATTGGATTTAAACCAAAAAGAGCAGTCAAGTTATGTCGCCCTGAAAATATTTAGTGATTTTAACTCCGAAAACAACTCAAATGTGGTTCTGCGCGAATCGCTGCAAAACGCGTATAATTTTAAGCACCAAAACATATACCCGATAGAAAATATTTCCGAAACGGAAAAAGGTGAATTGTTTATTACCATGCCGATTTTCGAAGGCATGGCTTTAAGCCAGCGAATTAAATCCGGCCCTTTGCGAATTAGAACCGCTGTTGCTGTGGCATTAAAAATCGCCCAGACTCTCTCCGAAGCCCATGAACAGGATATTTGCCACCTGAATCTAAAATCCTCCAACGTTTTAATAACGGTGAAAGGGGAGATTAAAATAATGGATTTAGGGCTTGCCAGGCTGCCGGGGCAAACGGCTAAACTAAAAAACGGCAAAGCAAGTCATTCGATTGCTTATTTATCTCCCGAACAACTTGCAAATGGGCAAGTCGATCAACGCAGCGACATCTGGTCGCTGGGCGTTATTCTTTACGAGATGTTGACGGGCCAGCTCCCGTTTTATGGGATAGATCATTTTGAGCTTACGGAATCGATTCTTCGCAGAAGCCCGCAGCCGATTCTGAATTTGCATTCCAGCTCACCGGAAAAAGTGCAGCGTTTTTTCGAAAGGGCTTTAGCCAAAGACCCGGAATACCGTTACCAGGGTATGGTTGAGTTTGCAAACCACCTCAAATCGATCGCTGGTTCTCTCGCTGCCGACGAATCCAATTCCACGCCGATTAGCATCCATACCCCTAAACCGATTATTATGGAAAACGAAGAAAATGGCGTTCAGCCTAAATCCAGGAACCTGGTGAATGCCCACTTAAAAGAACAAATTATTATCGAAAAAAAGGTGGAAAATCCGGTTGAACCGGCTTACGAGCCATTTTCCGGCGAACCTATTGATAGTATTGATATACCGGGAATAGAAACGCCAATTTATGACCCGCAGAAAACTTCCGAAGCCCGGGATGCTTACGAAAAAGGGCTGCCCTATCTTGAGCGTTGGACTGTTGAAGATTTGAAAACTGCAAAAACCTTTTTCCAATCTGCTTTGGATAAAGATCCTCATTTTGCCCCGGCAAATGCCGGAATTTCCACCATATATAATATCCTGGGGATTTACGGCGCATATTCCCCAAAATCGGTAATGCCAAAAGCCTGCCGGGAAGCACAAAAAGCATTGGATATCGAAAGCGATCTGCCGGAAGCATTAATCGCCCTCGCCAGCCAAATGGCAACCTTTGAATGGGATTGGGAAAATGCTGAGAAGAATTTTGAGCGTGGTTTGGAATTAAAACCGGATTACGTTACCGGACTTCATTGGTATGCAATTAATTATTTGACGCCGCGTGGTTATTTTAAGGAGTCAATCGACGCAATTAATAAAGCGCTCCAATTAGACCCGGATTCCCTGGTGATTGAAGCAACGACCGGCCTTCAATATTATTATGCCCGCCAGTATGATATCGCGATTAAACATTTCCAAAAAATCCTCCAAAAAGAACCGGATTTTGCGATTGTTAATTTTTTCCTGGCACAGGTGCTCCGCCAAAAATTGCTTTATGATGATGCCCTGGAGCTGTCTCTTATA
>CAXHHS010000707.1:0-4263 GCA_964015645.1 uncultured bacterium | reverse complement strand
CGGAATCGGGGGTTGCGGTCAGGGTCACAACGGTTCCGGCATCATAAACGCCGCCGGGTGGGTTCAATGTAATGCTGCCCAACCCGGTTGTAATTACCGTCAAGTTAAATTGGCTTGTTTGGATTTCGCTAAACAAGCCTAAAATCGTTTTATCTCCATCCATGAGAATAATGGCGGGGTTATTATTGCTGCTTAGGTCACCAAGCCATTGTGAAAACTGGTATCCGGCATCCGGTATTCCTGTTAATGTTACTACAGTGCCTGCATCATAAATTCCACCGGGAGGATCGAGTACTATGGAACCCATACCGGCAATATTGGCGGTTAGGGTAAATTGCGGGTCTTGGGCTTCCGTAAAGGTTGCCGTTACGGATTTTTCGCTATCCATTGTAATGGTTGCCGGGTTGGATAAGCTGGTCAAATCGCCGCTCCAGCCGCTAAACTCGTAACCCTCGGCGGGAGTTGCGGTTAATGTAACAACCGTATTTTCCGAATAAATGCCATTGGCGGGATTCAGGCTTACACTGCCGGGGCCAATGGTATTTACAGCCAGGCTGTATTGTGTGGCGCCGCTGGCGGAGCGAATCTCCACAGCTGCAACTGCCCAATCAACATCCCTATTAAATGTTCCATCAAATGCCAGCGTGGTTGCCGCAGGAACACCCTGTTCTTGAAGCGACATGCCAACAACACTGCCACCGGCGCCCTGTTGATATTCGCCAAGATCCGCATAGCCGGCACCGGGCGTATTATGGCGGTTACGATGAGCGATTGCGCCGAAAATCACTGCATCGTTTGTTGAAGTCGTGATATTAAATGAATAAGCCGCATTATCGAGGCCGCCGCTGCATGCGCCGTCTTCACCCAATGTATTCCCGGAAACAATCATCCCAACCGGGGTCGAAGAATCCACACCGGAATAACGAGAAACCGTGATGACAGCGTTATCAGCCGTTTCTCCCAATGCAGCAGTTACGATGCCGTCTCCGCTGGGACTCCCTATCGCCATCCAAATAGCGACATTGGTTTTTTCTCGCGCGGAGCACTGCGCTTTTAGCAGCGACCAATTCAAACCGAGGCCGCTGACATCGGTTACATCTACCGGTTCGCGAGTAGCGATTGCAGCGAGATACAAATCGCCGTTAACCGCAACCACCGGTAAAACCGTGCTAACCGAGCTGCCCAGGGAAATGCTCCCGGAAACGGTTCCTTCATGGACAACAAGGCTGCCGCCACTGCCGCCGCCGGAGCTAACAAAATTGGCAGTTACATTTTTATCGCTGTCCATCACGATGCTTGTTAGGATTGTTGTATCGCTTAAGTCACCGCTCCAACCGTTAAAAAGGAAACCGGCGTCAGCAATTGCCGTTAGCGAAACCACTGCCCCCTCCTCGTAAATGCCGCCGGGCGGGTTAAGGGTAACACTTCCGGAGCCAACAACACCAACGTTGAGTGAATACTGTTGGGGAATTATTTCGCTAAACGTTGCCAGCACCGCTTTATTATTATCCATTGTGATAGTTGTTGGGCTTAAAGAGCCGCTTAAATCACCACTCCAATTATCGAGTTGGTAACCGGAATCCGGTATTGCGGTTAACGTTACTACTGTTCCGGTTATATAAACTCCGCCGGGCGGATCCAGGGTAACGTTACCATTACCAATTGAAGAGATGTTGAGTGTATATTCGGGAATTTCACTAAAGAGTGCGGTAACCGATTTGTTGGCATCCATTACCAGCGTGTCAGGATTGGTATTGCCGCTTAAATCGCCTACCCAGCCATCGAATTGAAAACCGGAATCGGGTACCGCTGTAAACGAAACTTCCGTGTCTTCGAAATACACGCCGGGATTATCTCCGACAAATGGTTGCGGATCCAGTATTACAGAACCATTTCCAACGGCATTCACTGTTAATAAATATTGCGTTAGCGATAGCAGGCCAAAAACGGCGGTAACATTTTTATCGCCATCCATTGTAATAGTGGCTGGCGTTGTTGTTCCGCCTAAATCTCCGCTCCATCCGGAGAATTCATACCCAAAATCCGGGGCAGCAGTGATGGTGACAATTGTGCCTTCGGTATAAATTCCACCCGGCGGATCTAGAGTAATAGTCCCGGAACCATTCATAGTCACCGCCAATTGATACAGTTGGGTAAACGCAGCCGTAACGGTTTTATCGGAATCGATTATAATGGTATCGGGATTTATACTGCTGTTTAAATCACCGCTCCACCCGGAGAAAACGGCGACAGAATCGGGATTGGCGGTCAGGATAACTTCGGCCCCTGCGCCATAGGTTCCACCGGGGGGATTTAGTGTTATGCTGCCAGGCCCGGAGGTTTCGGTATTTAAAGAATATAAGGTGGGGCTAGTAAAAATAGCTGTAATGAATTTATCGGAATCTATCGTGATGGTTTGCGGATTTTGCAGCCCGGTTACCGAGCCACTCCAGCCGACAAAATTTGCACCGGGTACGGGAACGGCTGTTAATATGACAATAGCGCCCGCCTCATAACTACTTCCCGCCGGGTCTTGCTCAATGCTGCCAGCGCCGATTGGCGCAGCAAATAGATTAAACATCTGGCGAAATACAGCGGTGATATTTTTATCGGCATCCATTGTAATGGTGAGAGGGTTGCCGTTGCCGGTAACATCACCTTCCCAGCGCCTGAAGGTTAAGCCGGAGGCCGGTAGCGCGACTAATGTAACTTGCGTTCCGGCATCGTATACGCCGCCCGGGGGATTGAGCACGACAACACCGTCGCCGTCGGTCTCAACATTCAATGTAAGCTGGCCTGCAAACGCTGCAAGGATTTGTTTATCAGAATCCATAGTGATGGTTACGGGAGAGGATGTCCCGCTTAAATCACCACTCCAGCCGATAAATGCACCATTTGCCCCGGGTAGAGCGGCTAAGGTTACTTCCGTTCCGGCGAGATATACGGCATTGCTATCCGTTCCCGATACCGGCGGGGGATTTAAGGTGACACTTCCGGAACCGGTAGTTTCAATCGATAAGGTTAATAGTGCAATAAATTGTGCCATTACACTTTTGTTGCGATCCATTACGAGGGTTTGCGGATTGGTATCGCCTGCCAAATCACCGCTCCAGTCGCTAAAAACATTATCCGGGCCGGGAACAGCAGTTACGGTTACCTCGGTTCCTTCGTTATATAAACCATTTACCGGCGGCGGATCGAGTGAGATAACGCCCAGGCCGGTGGCTTCGGTCGCTAAAGTATATTGGCGGGTAAAGGTTACGGAAACATTTTTGCTGGTATCCATGGTTAATACCTGGGGATTTCCAAGACCACTTAAATCGCCGCTCCAACCACTAAAGATGCTGCCGGAGTCCGCCATAGCGGTTACCGTTACTTCGGTATCAGCTTGATAAACACCCCCGGGCGGATTAAGCATAACACTGCCGGGGCCGTTAATATTCAGTGTTAAATTAAACGATCCCGATTGTTGAGAGAAGGTTGCCGTGACGGTTTTGTCCGCATCCATTGTCAAACTATCAGGATTGTTCGTACCACTAAGATTACCACTCCAGTTCAGAAAAACGCTGCCGGAATCCGCTGCGGCGGTTAGCGTTACAACTGTTCCAGCCAAATAAACTCCGCCAAATTGCGTTCCGATAATCGGGGGCGGCGAGAGGGTAACATTACCGGGGCCAACGGCTTCAAACGTTAGGGTAACAGTTGGTGCAAATGCCGCTGTAATCGTTTTGCTGGCGTCCATCGTAATGGTTACCGGGTTAGCGTTTCCGGTCAAATCACCGCTCCAGCCGATAAATTCCTGATCGGCATCGGCCACGGCGATCAAAGTGACCTCATCGCCTTCATTATACAACCCGCCCGCGGGGTTGATGACCACGGTTCCCCCGCCATTTGTGTTGACGGTTAAAACAAACTGCCCGCTAAATATGGCATCAACAGCTTTATCAGAATCAACCGTAATGGTCTGGACCGGTTCGGTTCCGGTTAAATCGCCTTCGTAGCGCATAAAAATATTGCCGGAATCGGGCACTGCCGTTACGGTAACTTCTGTGCCGGGATCGTATACGCCGCCAGGGGGATTTAACGTCACGCTGCCTAAACCAAGTTCATTTACCGTTAGAGCAAACCGGTTGGAGAATGCGGCGGTTATGTTTTTATCGCTATCAATTGTCAGCGATTGCGGATTGGTTGTACCGCTTAAATCGCCCCCAAATGCGATAAATGTATTGCCCGGGTCGGGCGCAGCGGTTACCGTCACAACTG
>CAXHHS010000706.1:0-4269 GCA_964015645.1 uncultured bacterium | reverse complement strand
AGCGATTTCAGCTTCTTTCTACTTTTTAACCTCACCCCCTAAATCCCCCTCTCCTGATAGGAGAGGGGCTTTAAAAAAAAGGTGTTATACAACCTCTTAAAGTAGAATTAGTTCCACGAATAAATTCGAGGTACACAGTTAAATGAAAACGGTCAAAGCCGGTATTGTGGGATTGGGGCGCCTGGGCAAAAATTATGCGGAGAACCTGCGCTTCAGGGTACGGAATGTCGATTTAGTCGCGGCTTGCAGCATCAATGCACAAGAGTTGGAATATGCGAAGAATGAATTAACCGTAAAAAATGTATATTCTGATTACGATAAGATGTTGAAAAAAGAAGATTTGGACACGGTGTTCATTATTAGTTCTACCGATCAACATGTTGAGCATTTTACGAAAGCGTTGAAAGCCGGCCTCCATGTGTTTTGTGAAAAACCGCTGGCACTGAACGTTGCATCATGTAAAAAAGTTGAAGCCCTGGCCGCAGAGCGCCCCAACCAATTTGCCGTCGTTGGCTTTGTGCGCCGGTTTGATCCCAGCTATGTGTATGCCAAAGAAAAGATCGACGAAGATGCAATCGGCGAACCATTTTTTGTCAAATCACAAACGGTTGATATTGATGCGACGGCCAAATTTCAAATCGAATTTGTTAAAACCAGCGGCGGGCTGTTCCACGATTTTAGCGTGCATGATATCGACCTTGTGCGATGGTTTCTTAAATCGAACCTCAAAACTGTTTTTGCCACCGGCGGGGCGTACAAACACCCGGAATTTGCCGCCGTCAATGATGCTGATAATGTTTTAGCTGCCTGCGTGTTGGAAAACGGAACTGTGGCTTCTATTCATGCGTCACGCACTGCGTTTCATGGTCACGATACCTATACTGAGATTGTTGGAACCAAAGGCACGCTCCGGATTGGGCGCCCACCGTCCATCAACCGGGTAGAAATTAGCGACCGTTATGGCGTCCGGCGAGAATGCGTTCAAACATTTTATGAGCGGTTTCAGGATGCTTTTTTGCTGCAAATTCAGGATTTTATCGACTGCCTTATGGAAGGGCGTAAACCGGCGCTAACTTTGCGCGATGCAACGGAAGCAACACGCAGCGCCATGGCCTTAACCGAATCTTTTCGAGAGAAAAAATTGGTTGTGGTATGATTTGTATATGGTTCTCCAACTAACAAAAAATCCCTTGTGTTTTTCAAGGGATTTTTGGCGGAGGCGCGTGGGAGTCGAACCCACCTGTCCCGGTCTGCCGGGGCACACGCGGCTTTGAAGGCCGGGGGAGACACCGGTCCCCATCCACCTCCGAAGATTAATAATTGATAATTGAAAATGGATTATTGAAAACCGAAAATGAAAATATTCGAATTTTCAAAAAGACCTTTTGCGCAATTTTCAATGGTTAATATTCAATTTTCAATCGACAGCTCTGTTTTGCTGAGTTCTTTTTTTAGATGATCGATGCTGTCAATCTTAATCGGGTCTTTTTCATTCAGCAGGGCGAGATAATAGCTTGCCCAATCGCCGGTGTAAATCAAAGAAAACAAACGAGATAGGCGGGATTTACCTTCAGCAAATATCTCTCCAAAGAGAATACGTTTACTGCGTAAAATTTCTTTGGTGATTTTAATCCGTTGTTTAACACGATCATTTTCCCCGGAATCTCGAAGGAAAATAACCCGGAATTGCTGATTGACTTCCGCAGTGCCTTCCCAACCCATTATTTCATTATGATTCAGTTCCGGAAAGACATTGCTAAAGGCCAGCGCCTTAGAGTTTTCGTTAAATTGATTTCGCCAGCGAACCGGAACCGCATGTAGAGATGAAACACCGGTATAGATAATTGGAATCGCATGATAAATACTCTGTGCAATATGGTTTGCCAAATTGTTGCCCTGGCTTTTAACCGGATCATAGCGATCCATCAACTCATGTAAAACATGCTCCGTTTCTGCAACCTGTTTTTTCTGTGACGGTACCAACTCCAATTTTTCAAACAATGCCAGCAGCGGAAAGAACAAATGCCCCAATGCTTGACGCGGCGGCAAACCGGCTTCAATTTTGATGTGTGGAAAACTGTGGTTGGAACAGATTTCCTCTACTTTTCCACCGGAAGATAGGCCAATTATCATCGCTGATTTTTTCATCGCTTTCTGCATCGCACTCAATGTTTCTTCGGTATTCCCGGAATAACTAACCGCAATAAAAAGGGTGTTTTTATTGGCAAAACCGGGCAGCGAATAATCGCGATTTACAATCGCCGGAATTTTGAGTTCTTCCGACGTATATCCCAACAGAAGATCACCGGAAATTGCCGATCCGCCCATACCGGAAATTATAATGTTTTTGATTTTCGCAGTATCGTAATCTGCCGTAAAATCTTTCATTAATTTTAAACTTGTGTGAATTTGGTGCGGGAAATTTTTTAGAAATGCGATAAAATTGGAGCGATCATAATCGTACATGGCCGTCCTTTCGGTTATAGGGTTTAGATTATCTTTTATATCTTTAGAACATTATTTAACAAAGGCAAGGAAGGGGAAAACATCTCTTAATCCGCACACGCAAATTCCCCTCAATTCATACTATACATTTCCGGAAAATTCGTTCGAAAAAAATCTTTAACAATATCAATGACATTACTCGTCACGTTAATGCTTTTTATTTGCTGATAAAATTTCTCACAATCCTCCAGCGACAGTTCCCGGATAATCTTTTTAATTTCGGGAATTACGGTATGGGAAGCGCTTAAATATTCAAAACCCATTGCTAACAAAACCGGGATTGCCAGCGGGTCGCCGGCCATTTCGCCGCACATGCCGACGGGAATATTGGCAGCACGCCCGGCGTCAATGGTCATTTTGATCATTCGTAAAACTGCCGGGTGAAAATGCGAGTATAAATTCGCCACTTTTTCGTTACCACGATCCACTGCTAAAGTGTATTGCACGAGGTCGTTAGTGCCAATGCTAAAAAAATCTACCTGTTGCGCAAGAATATCCGCCATCACTACCACCGATGGAATTTCAATCATAATACCCAAATCGATTTCGCTGCCAAACGCTTTTCCTTCTTTTTTGAGCGTTGTGCGGGCTTCATCCAGCAACTCTTTTACCTGGTAAATTTCGCCCAAACCACTTACCATCGGTAACAATACTTGCACATTGCCTTTGGCATTTGCTCGTAGAATCGCTTTCAATTGTGCTAAAAAGCCGGTTTTATGATCCAGCCAAAATCGAATAGCGCGCCAGCCCAAAAAGGGGTTATCCTCTTTAAGAGTCATCAACCCGGGGACCACCTTATCACCGCCAATATCCAGGGTTCGAATGACGACTTTCCGCGGGTACATTTTTTCGGCGATACGGGTATATACTTTGGTTTGCTCGTCTTCGGAGGGAAAATCATCCCGGTTTAAAAATAACCCTTCCGTGCGGAATAGGCCAATGCCATCTGCACCAACTTTTAGCAGGTGGAAAAGCTCATCCTCAAATTCGATGTTCGCATGGAGATAAATCCGTTTACCGTCTTTGGTTGCTGTTTCTTGCGAACTTTCTCGCAGCAACTTTTCTTCCAGGTTATGAAAAATCCGCCGTTGCTCCTGGTAAGCCGAAATAGTTGCCTTAGACGGATTTAAGATAACCCGGCCATGATTACCATCCAGCACCACAGTGTCCCCGGTTTTTACCATCTCAGTAATTTTTTTTAATCCAACAACTGCCGGCACTCCCAGGGAACGGGCAACGATTGCTGTATGTGAGGTTTTACCACCGGTATTGGTTGTAAGACCTAAAACGTTTTGGCGATAAAGCTGCACAGTATCGGTGGGACTTAAGTTGTCTGCTACAACAATTGCAGGCTTTTCAAGAGAGAGGGAATTGGCATCTTTTTCGCCGAGGATTTTTTTAATAATCATTTCCTTGAGGCTTTGGATATCATACGCTCGGTCGCGAAAATATTCATTGGACATGTTCAAAAAATATTCTTTTTTCTGCCGGAAAACGACATAAGTTGCGTAGATTGCGTCGTATTTTTTTTGAGCGATCAGGTCTTCGACTTCTTTTAAAAAGATGTCATCTTTCAAAACGCCTAATTGCATTTGCATAACCTCGGCAAGGTCTTCGCCAAATTGGCTATGGGTTTGCTCAAAGGACTTTTGAAGCTGTAGATAGGTTTTTTCGACTGCCTTTTGGAAACATGCGATCTGCTCCGCAATTTCGGATTCGGAAACAACCTGTGGCTCCGGTTGCCAAAATGGCCCGGAATATAAG
>CAXHHS010000705.1:0-4272 GCA_964015645.1 uncultured bacterium | reverse complement strand
CCAAAGGCAGCGTGCATTGGCATTAGCAAGACCCCGGCAACAACCAGACAAAAAATACTAAAAGACGCCCATCGCGACCTTTTAGGTCTTGCAGCCATTAAAATGGTCTCTATCGTCATCTTGTAATCCTCTCGTTTATATGATCTAATTTAGAATTTTATACTTAATCCCAAATGGGCGGTACGCGGAATTCCATAAGCTGTCAAGTCGTTGAGAGGTCCCGCAGCATTTTGAAAATGGTCTGTTGTTTCGTCATTATATGAAGTGGGGTCGTTAATGGATCTCACATTACGCCTATCGAGAATGTTCTCGATCAGCAAAAAGACATTGGGGTGAACCAGGCCGAGATTTAAAGTCGCATCGAGCTTTAGGTCAAACTTTGCAATCATCGGGGCGCGTTCTTTTGTCGGGCCTTGCACCTGGCTGGCGGAGCGCGTAATGAACGGTAAACCACTTTGCACATTGATAAGCAAGTTTGCCCCGTAGCGTCCAATGGTGCCTCCCGAAGGCGGGCTGTGAAAATCAATATACCCATTCAACACATGAGGCCGGGCAAAGTCAAGATCAGTAAGGAAAAGTGTTCTCTCTGTTTCCACACCTGTTTCTTGATTGACAATGCCGCCGCCGCCGGCTACCACTGGCCCCGAAGCACTGCCCTGGGCAGAGGAAAACGTGTAAGAGAGGCGACCGGAGATCCAATTTGAGTAGCGCTTGTCTACGGATACTTCAAAGCCGCGAATGTTGCCAACATGGTCGCTGGTTTTGGTGAAAAAATGGTTTTCCTGGAACGCTGCATCAGGCGGTGCTGCCGAACCGAAAACCTCCTGGGCCGCTACCAGGTTGGTAATATCTTTGTAGTAACCGGTGATATCAAACCTGAAATCTCCGACTGCTTGCTGAATACCAATTTCATATTGAGTTGTAATTTGGGGTTCTAAGGCCGGGTTGCCCATGTAAATGAAAAATCCTGATTCGGTGCCGCCGTCAAGCTGGCCGAGATAGTTTTCCAAAAGATCGTAAAAGCGCGGCCTTTGGAAGAATGTGCCATAAGCGGAGTGAACGGCGGTATTCTCACCTATTGGGTGCGAAACGCCGATCCTCGGGCTGAGGCGGGTATGCGATTCGGTAGAAGTACGGTTAGAGCGAAAGGGGTCGAATCCTTCCCAAATACCATCTTCGGCATTCACATTAAAGAGGTCAAAACGCAAGCCGACGTTCAAGACCATGTCTGCCAATTCAATTTGATCCTGGGCATAAATCGCGCCTTCATACGGTTTAATGTCAACTGCCTGGGTTTGCACTTCATTCGGGTCTACAGCACGCCCAAACCACAAATCCCGCCCGAGGCGGTCAATATGGAAAGAGGTGAATTGTACGCCGAATTTAAGCTGGTGCGCCTGCGTCACCTGGCTGGTCAAGGAGCCTTCGAACGTTGTCGCCGATTCCTTGTTGAGATTGTAAATACCATATTCCGAAGCGGTGCTGAAAAAGCTGCTGCCGTCATCGGTATTTACACTGCGATCGTGGAGTGGATCCGCCGGTGATTCGTAAGTGATTTTGTTGCCGCTTGCATCGGTGGAAAAATCTTCCCGTTCTTTATCAAAACGATCCAGCCGGATGTTGTAAAACGTATTTGGGTTCAGGGTATGCGTCCAGTTTAAACCGACCTGGTAGCCGCTTTCCTCGGTTTCCGGAAAGGCGTCGAGATTGTATTTCCAGAACCAATAGTTGCGTTCACCATTGTTGGAACCATTGACTTTTTCTTCATCAAAACTGGGATCGAATGGGCGTTCTGTATCGAAAATCATCCCTTGTAATGCTAACTTGGCATTACTGCCGATCCGGTAGGTCAGCTTTGGTTGGATGTTGAATTGTTTAACGCCAAAACTGGGAAAACTGGTGGGGTTATCGAAATAGCGGCCGCTGACAAATAAGCTCAGGTTGTCGCCCAAAGGCCCGCCCAAAGTTCCTTCCAGGATTTGAAAGCGATCCTCACCGAACGTTTGTGTAGAAGTCTGGGAGGCGTCCAGCAAGTTCGCATCATATACATCCTGACCATCAAAAATACCTTCACCGGTAAAATGATCGACTCCTCCTAATGAACTGCGGAACGTCAAGCTGCCTTCCCATCTGTCACCACCTTCTTTTAGCACCGTATTAAAAACGCCGGAAAGGGCATTTCCATATTCGGCATTGAAGGTTCCGGTAATCACTTGCAGTTCGGCAATCGCGTTCGGGTTAATCGGGGCGATGGCCTCGTTGAACAACCCATCGCGAATGGAAGCGCCGTCTACCAGGATAAGTTCTTCGCCTTCCCGGCCCCCGCGTATGTGTAATTCGCCCTCGTGAGCGACGACGCCGGGAACACTTTCGATGACTTCATCCAGGGTGCTTACCGGCAGGGCGGCAATCGCCTCGGCTTCCACAACCTGTTTGCTGGAGGTTCGGGTTCTTTCTACTGACGGGCGTTCCGAAACAATGGTTACCGCTTCCCCCGCTATCGTCTCACTCTGTAGTTTAAAATCGATAGTGGTGGTTTGATCGACATTCACATGCACGTCTGTAATCGTTGTCGTGGCGTAACCGACAAACGTTATTTGTAACGAATGAATACCCGGCGGAACCTGGAGAATAAAATACTCGCCATTAGGGCCGGAGCTTGCTCCAAGTGCAAGGCCAACAATTTGGATATCTGCTCCTGGCAACGCATCTCCGGAAGAAGCATCAACTACTTTCCCCGCTATTTTGCCGGTAGTTCCTGCCAGTACATAACCACTCAAAAATAATAAAAGCACTACATAATTGGAGAATGCCAGGCATCTCCCGCTTTTACATTTGCGCATGGCAATTTTCCTCCTGTTTTGGATTAGTATTAATGTATTGGGTCAGAACCCAACTACAAAGGAAATGGGACGAAATGGATAGAGAAATACACAGGTTAAAAGGATTGTATTCATAGCAAAATATCTGTGAGAGGTAGTTATATGCCAGATTAATGGTTTCGCATCATCGCCATTAATTTAATTTTGACACGATTTACCAGACAGGTTAACGGTAATAAAATTAATAATCAAGAGTTTTAGTGAAGATTTATAATTTTTTGGGTGAGAATCTTTTGAAAGTGTGGCTATTCAGGTTCTTAGGCTATAGGTGTTTAGGCTGCCGCGAAACGCCACACAGTGGTTACTGTAGAAGTGGCTATGCCATAGGCTATAGGCTATTCGGTAAAGGGTTGCGAAGCGAAATAAAACAACTGAAATGAGCTGCCATATACGGTCTAAACGCCTACAGCCTATTGGCCTAATGTTTATCGAAAGATCAAGTCGAGGCTTTCAATATTTTGTCAGAGAGGGGTCGACTTCATCTGCATATGCAAGAACGCCGCCTTTGAGGTTGTAAAGATTATCGAAATTAAACTGCGATTCCAATTGCAGAATGGCCCGCTTGCTGCGCACACCAGTACGGCAATGTACAACGACTTTTTTATCACGAGCAATTTTACCGGCGTATTGTTCAATTTGTTTTTCGGGAATTAATTCCCCCTTTAGGTTTACGATATCATATTCGTACGGCTCGCGAACGTCGATGAGTTGAAAATCCGCTTTCTTATCGAACATTGTTTTTAAGTCTAAAACCGATATTTCTTTTACCTCCGTTTCTTCTACCTCGCCGTTGCTTAATCCGCAGAATTGCACGTAATCGATGAGTTCCGTGATAGTGGGGTTTTTTCCGTTCAACGGATTATTTTCATCGCGTTTGAATTTGAGGATACGGGTTTCAAACTGAAGGGCGTCGAACATAAATAATCGCCCAACTAACGGGTCTCCGATACCCGTAATGACCTTAATTACCTCGTTTGCCTGCAAGCTGCCAATAATGCCGGGGAGTACGCCCAAAACTCCGCCTTCCGCGCAATTCGGTACTAATCCCGGCGGAGGTGGTTCCGGAAATAAGCAGCGATAATTGGGGCCGGTATTGCCGGCTTTGTCAGTATAATTAAAAACCGATACCTGCCCTTCAAATTGAAAAATCGAAGCATATACGTTAACCTTATTCAGCAAAACGCAAGCATCGTTAACCAGGTAGCGAGTGGGGAAATTATCTGTTCCGTCGGCAACAATGTCGTAATCCTTGATGATTTCCAGGGCATTTTCCGATGTTAGCTGCGTGTTGTAAGTGTTTATGGTGATGTAGGGATTTAAACCGCTTAAGCGTTCTTTTGCCACTTCTACTTTCGGACGACCAACATCCTTGCGGTCGAATAAAACTTGC
>CAXHHS010000704.1:0-4273 GCA_964015645.1 uncultured bacterium | reverse complement strand
AGATGCAATGGAGTCTCGTGGGCTCGGAGATGTGTATAAGAGACAGGCGGTAAGTCCCTCAGCGGCTCACATGCGCGGAGAGACTCGTAAAACCTCCTGGGCAACCCCTGGTATAATTCCGTTCCTTTCGTTTTCCATTCGATCATTTCATCAGGTACATCTTTTACAATTTTTGCCGGGTTACCTACGGCTATTTTTCGTTTAGGGATTTCCATATTTTCCGGTACAAAACAAAGCGCGCCGATAATACATTCTTCGCCTACAATTGCATTATCCATTACCACTGCGTTCATCCCTACCAGTGAATTTTGGCCAATTCGCGCGCCATGAATAATTGCACCATGCCCAATGTGTGCCGATGATTCCAAATACGCCGTTGCGCCGGGAAACATGTGAATGGTGCAATTTTCTTGCACATTACATCCATTTTCGATTACAATTTCGCCCCAATCCCCGCGAATAGCGGCACCAGGGCCAACGTAGACATTTTTACCAATAATTACATTTCCGATAACTGTGGCGTTCGGATGAATATAAGCGCTGTTATGAATGACCGGTTTGTATCCCTCGAACTCAAACACATTACTCATAATTTTTAACCCATCTTGATTTGTTGAACTTATTTCATTTATCAAGCAGATCGAATACATATTCCTCCAAAACCCTCAATTGTTATCATCGATGGGTTAAAAATTATTTATTTTGGAGAAATAAGAAATCCTAATTAGACGACATTTTAAATCGCCTCAACCTATGGTTTATCATTCATGTAATGTTAGATATTCTTTTGAGGTTCGGTAAACAGTTCCCTGGAAGAGACCAACTTTTTCGCCACCATTTTTTGTGACGGTAATAGCATAAATACCGACTTTTTTGGTCAGGCTTTCTTCCACGGCTTCGGCTCTTAGAATATCGCCTTCCTTTACGGCGGCAGGATAAGCCATTGTGGCTTTTAGCAACAAGCTAAGCCGCCCGTGAGAGTTGCAGGCAAAGGCCAGGGCGCTATCGGCAAAGGCGAATGTTACACCGCCGTGGCAAACATTAAAGCCATTGATCATTTCCCGGCGAACTGTCATTTGTAAAACAACGCGACCGGCATCCACTTCCAGAATCTCAATCCCCAGCCATTGGCTAAAGGCGTCATTTGCCATCATGGAATCAACAACTTTTTGAGCAAGCTCTTTTTTATCCATAAAACAGTCGTTTTTTTCGAACCATTCGTTTTAAAAGCGGGCTGGGGCGATAGCGATCTTCGCCGTATTCTTCTTGTAATGCGTTTAACCGGTTAAGGATATTTTCGTGGCCGATTTCATCTGCCCACTTTAATAATCCCCTGGGATAATTTACGCCTTTTGTCATCGCCAGGTCGATATCTTCGACGGAGGCGATATTCCAAAAAACTGCGTCAACCGCTTCGTTAATCAACATCGCCAGAATGCGGAAAAAAATGGTTTCGCCGGTATCCTGATTCTTTTGCGGTTCGGGATTCCTGGCATCCGGGGCGTAATTATAATATCCACGCCCGGATTTTCGCCCGAGGCGCCTTGCTTCCACCATTCGTTTTTGTGTGAACGAAGGTTTGTAGCGCGGATCGTAAAAGAACGCTTCGAAAACCGTTTCGGTCACTTTATAGTTGATATCATTCCCGATAAAATCCATCAATTCGAACGGCCCCATTCGGAAACCACCGATGTCTTTCATTGCCCAATCGATGGTTGCAACATCGGCAATGCCTTCTTCCAAAATGCGCAGCGCTTCACCGTAAAACGGGCGGGCAACCCGGTTGACAATAAATCCTGGTGTGTCTTTCGCTAATACGGTGGATTTACCCCAATCATCGATTAAAGCGTGAGTAGTATCGACAACTGTTTTTGAGGATTCGATTCCAGGGACAATTTCTACCAAGGGCATCAGCGGTGCGGGATTAAAAAAGTGGATGCCAAGCACGCGGTCCGGTTTTTTGCAAGCTGCGGCAATTGATGCAATGGATAAGGAAGAGGTATTTGTTGCCAGGATGGAATCTTGGCTTACGAGAGATTCCAGCATAGCAAATACCTCTTGCTTGACTGGCAAATCTTCGATGATTGCCTCGATAATTAGCCCGCTATCGCGGCAATCTTCAATTTGCGTGGTGAAGTGAATTCGATTGAGAATTCCGGCTGCTGCGGATTTTTCCAATCGACCTTTTTCCACCAATCGATTCAAAATTTTTGAAAGATTCGTAGTTGCGCTTTCAAGTGCTTTACTGCTCGTATCAAATAGCGTTACCGCATGGCCGTAAGTGGCCGCTACCTGGGCAATTCCGCGCCCCATTGTGCCAGCGCCTAAAATACCGACAGGAACTGATTTGTCTAATTTGTTCATCGCTTATCTTTTGAAATGCCGTCTTAACGCAAGCGCAAAAAATACCGCCTGCAAATAAATTAGGATTGAAAATATTGAGTTTAGGGCTTCTCCTCTGAAAGAAACAGGCCTGTATAATCGATCCGATCCGGAAATTCGAGTTAAAACCTGAATACAGTAAATTGTTGATTTGAAGAAATCAGAAATTGTAGTGCTTAAATTTTCAGAAGCTATCGAGGATTTGTATTGAATGGGCTGATATTCCTCCTGATTTCCAGCAGGCTCTAATCCCCAAACCATGTGAGCGCTTGCGAATGTAACAAGTAAAAGAAGCAAGACAATTCCGGCACGAATGTATCGTTGCCCATATCCGCTGGAAATTCTAAACAAGTTTACAAAATTGAGGGGAAAATAGCGTCTGAAATTATTGCTTTTTCGATAACATTCCATTTCGCCGTAGTAGAAATCTCCGGCTTCTAAAAAATTTTTTCTTTCCTCAAAATTTCTCTTCAACTGCAAATAGAGAATTCTTACATCTTCGTAGTGAGTTCTATATGATTTATTTTTGATATCAACTTCATCGGCTAAATATCGACGTCTACCTTCTCTTTTTGATTTCTTAGGCCATTTGACATTTTCAAACTTTATCAAAGAAAGGTCTGTATACCGGAAAAGAACCTTCTGAAAATCATTTTGAGCAAAAAGAATTTCACCTGGTTTTAGAAAACGAGTATTTGTAAAACGAATACAACCTGATAATGCCGAAAATTTAGTCAAAGGAAACCTGGCAGAGTTTTCGAATGTAGTCAAATTAAAACTCGCTTCTGATTTAAACTCAGTCAATCCGAAGTCTGCTTGCCGAACAAATCTGGCTGATTGAAAAGTTACATTTTCCATGAACTTTATCAATCTAAAATTAGCTCGTTTAAAAAATTTAGCTTTCCCAAAATTAGCAGTTTGATGGAAAATACAATTTCTAAAAAAGGCTACTCCGTTGAATCTAGTACTGCTAAAATCAACCCTTCCTTTAAATTCGGCACCTACGAAATAAGTATTTTTATCAAATAGCTTATAAGATAAATCTAGATCATCAGGAAAGCGGATACCTTCGAAATGAAAATCATTTTCACATGAGTTATACAGTTTCATTAAGATTTGAAATACTCTCTGAAATAAATTTTTGTCTTCTAAATTTTTATTATTATGAAGTATACAATATCCATTATCACTATCCATAGAATTGGTTAAGTTACAATGAAATTGTGTATACTTACATTGATACAGGCATCTCCGAGTCATTAATCTATCATTTCCAAAAAGCAACTTGTATTCACTCAAAGTCACCCCATGCGTTTTTACATGCGATTCGGTAATACGGCTAAACGTTTTTTCGCAAATTCGGCAGGTAGAATTTTTTTCTTTCGTTTCTTCCATATTGTTTTTTCTGATCTTAAGAGACAAATTTCAGAAAATTAATCGAGCATCAAAATTACCGGAAAACTTGAACATCGGAGAACCAAAACACTTCATTACCGCCCAATAAACTCCGCCTTCCGCTTCTCCAAAAACGCTTTAACCCCTTCTTCATAATCCTGCGTGCCGCCGGCGACGCCTTGTAAATCTTCTTCCAGGGTGAGTTGGGTTTCCAGGTCATTTTCGAAGGATTTGTTAAGTGCACGCTTTGTAAGGCCAAGCGCCTTGGTAGGCATTTTTGCAAGATGAAGGACGAGGTTCATCGCTTCTTCGGCGAATTTATCCGGGGGAAAAACTTTGTAGATCATTCCGATTTCTTGCGCTTCTTGCGCAGAGATTTTTTCACCTAACATCATCATGGCCGCAGCGCGGTGGAGACCGGCGAGGCGTGGCAAAAAATATGTACCACCGCTGTCTCTTATACACATCTGACGCTGCCGACGAGCTTCTTGGTGTA
>CAXHHS010000703.1:0-4273 GCA_964015645.1 uncultured bacterium | reverse complement strand
ACTGCGACCGCTGAAAAGGTAGAGATCTTCCGCAAAGAAAGTCGGGCGAATGTGCGAAGCACCGATGTTAGCCCAATCCAGCATTTGTTCTGACAACCAGTGATAGCGGGCCAGTGTGCTCGCGGATTGTTCGCGGGCAGATATTTGCGACATATTCACCAGCGCTTCCAAACCTGCATCGCTGCTTGCGATAGCGATGTTTGCGGTCGCTTCCAACAGCCCATCACGAGCCGGGTAACAAAAATAGGCTCGCGTTATACCTTGCATCGCAACCCGCAGTGACTGAAGGTCTAAAAAATTACCTTTGAATACCTCCGCTCCCAGTTTTTCAAATCGTTTCGACCGCTCGTCTAACCGGTGCACGAGCGCCCGAACCGGGTATTTTAACCCGAGGAGTTGTTCAACAACCGGGATGCCGGTTTTGCCGGTGGCCCCGGTAACTAAGATTTTTGGTTTAGACATTTTCATTTCCTCTCATTCTCCGGCTGATCTAATGCTCCAAAACGATGCGGTATCGTGGTTTCCCATTCCGTAATTTTTCCATCGCATCGTTAATTTGATTGAATTTAAACTTTTCGATAGCGGGTTGTATGTTGTGCCGGGCTGCGAATTCAAGCATTTTTGCGGTTGTTGCCGGGCTGCCAAGGGGACTCGCCGAAACCGATTTTTGCCCGGCTAACATCGGGAATATTTCGACCGAAACCGGTTGCGTCACTGCCCCGACGATGTGTAAACGGCCTTTCGGGCGCAATGCGGCAATGTAGGCATTCCAATCCAATGGGGCGTTTACCGTTGATAAAATGAGATCATACGAATTCGCAACTTCTGCCAGGGCTTTTGCATCACGGGAATTTACAAAGTGGTTAGCGCCGAACCCTTTTGCTTCGCTTTCCTTTTCCGGGCTGGTAGAAAATGCCGTTACCTCGCATCCCCAGGCATTTAGAAACCGCAACGCCATGTGTCCAAGCCCGCCAATCCCAATCACACCGACCCGGTCTGTTGGTTTAACATCAAATTGCACGATTGGGTTGAAAACGGTAATTCCTCCGCAAAATAACGGCCCGGCGGCCTCTGCTTCGATTTGATCCGGAAGGGGAGTAACCCAGGCTGCATCTGCACGAACCCTATCCGCAAAACCGCCGTAGCGGCCAATCATCACCGCTTCTGCCGAATGGCAAAGATTGTGATTGCCGGACATGCACCATTCGCAAATCATGCACGAGCTGGCATACCAGCCCAATCCAACACGCTGCCCAACAGTAATCCCTTTTGCATTCGATCCGAGAGCATCTACGATTCCGACAATTTCATGCCCGGGGACAAACGGGTATTGCGTCATCCCCCACTCATTATCAAGCATACTCAAATCGCTGTGGCAAATACCACAGTATTCTACCTTGATCTCAACCTCGTTATCTCCAAGCGTTCCGAATTCGTATTCAAAGGGTTTTAGCTCCCCACCGGCTTTTGTCGCTGCATATCCTTTTACCATAATTTAATTCTCCTTTGGTTTTAGTGAGTGTATTATTCATTTACGATCAGGCCAACTTCCAGGGCGCTTTTATGGTTCCTAAAAATTGCCATTGCAGTATTCATTTTATAGAATCCCAGTCTACGATAAAACCCTTCCGTTCCCGGGTTGGCATATAAAATGATTTTTTTGTGCCCTTCTGATAGCGCCACTAATTTTTTAATGATTTCTTTGCCAAGCCCTCCCCCCTGGTATTCAGGATGGACGGCGACATCGCATATATAGGAACAATCCAGGCCATCGGCTAACGCTCTCCCGACGCCTATCAGCATATTATTGGAATAGACAAAACATTTAAATTTGCTGTTTGAAAATACGATTTTCAGGTTTTCGGGAGGTTTTTGCCCAAGCGGTGCAATTCGGTACAATTCGGATAGCTCATCCCAATTTACGTTATCATGCTTATAAACCCATGAAAAATCCATTGTATTCTCCTTTTCAAATATGTTATTCGAGCTTTTTGGCCTACCCGACGTCCCCTTCGAATTTAGTTGGACACGCTTACCGCAGTTTTATGAGAATTCAACGATGGCTGTTTAAAGCGAGGTTTCTCGCCAAGGAAGCCGGTCACAACCTCTACCAATTCCTGCGGTTTATCCATGTGCACATAATGGCCGGATTTTTCGATTACTTTCAGCCTGGCGTTTGGCAGTTTTTCCGCAATTTCGTACCCCAGTTTGATGTTGATGAAGCGATCATGTTTACCCCAAATCACCAGCACGGGCGTTTGAAGCTCGTGTGCGTGTTGCTCAAAATATTCCTGGCCAATCCAGAAATTTTGGAAATACGATAGAAACGCATCCTGGTTGCTCTTCCGTTTGCCATCAACTAAAAATTCCCGGCGTACTTCAACCGGAATAGAGTGGCCACGATAAAATCCTTTAAAGTAAGCAATTTGGGCCGAGATACCCGGGAACCAGCGCACCAGGGCTTTGCCGCGAATCGAACCTTTCTTCGCGAAACTTTTCAGTTCCCAGGAAGAATATTGCTGCCGGGGAAACGGGATGCCATCCATCACTGCCAGTTTGGAGACGCGGTTTGGGTGATGTAAGCCAACCAGCAAAGCCGGGAGAAGGGCAATATCGGAGGCCACCAGGTTTGCTTGAGCGATGTGAAGCGAATCCATGAAGTCTACAATCACCTCGGAAAACCGCTGTGAGGTGTATTCTTCGGGCGACTTTAGTGGATCGCTCCCTCCAAAGCCAGGCCAGTCGATTGCCAGCACATGGTATTTTTCCGCCAGAAGCGGCGCGACAGCGTACCAGGCTTGCAAATTTTCGGGAACGCCGTGCAGTAATACCACCGGCGGGTTTGCGCTATCGCCTAGTTCACTGTAACGGATGTTAAGGCCGGACTTGCTGAGCCTGACGAATTTTGTATCTAATAGTTGATTTTGCTTTTCCATGATAATATTCTCCTGTAGGGTTAAATGACTTTCCTGGCGATTCTTGATTGGCTAAGTAAATCGCCAACTTTTAAAATACGTTGCAGCTGCTTGCTTTTTATATTACAAAACTTGCGCCAATTCAAGATAAGGTTAATACTAGTATCTGTAATTATTTATTTATCAATTAGTTAGGAAGGTAAAATCGTTGACAAAAGGAAATGAAACAGATGAAAAACCCCGGCAAGTTTATCAGAAACCGTGAAATATCACGGATGGATATACTGTTGAAATTTATAATTTTCGATACAGTTTTTCTTTCTCTGGGCGAAGTCCCAGAAAAAACATAGGTGCTCATTTGAAATTTCTATTCTCTTTTTTAAATTAGTAGAGGGATTTTTAAAAGATGGTTTCGTTGCATGGGACAAATAACCTCATTGTTTGTAAGGAAAGTTGCATCAATTGTTGAAGATAAAATCGACAAGAGGGCCTTGCTGCGGTCGGTGGGAATCGATCCGGGTAGCCCGGTCGATCCCTCTCATATGATACCCGATAGCGAATACTATGCCTTTCTTGAGAGGATTGTGGCTGCTGAAGATAACCCGACAACGCTTCCATTAAGAGCCGGTGCATCCATGCGCTGTAATGACTACGGCGCATTCGGTCTTGCCTGGAAATCGGCAACGAACCTTCGTGGTTCCTATGACCGTGCGGAACGCTACGCACGTGTATTAACCAGCGTTTCGACCTATGAAGTCGAGCCGGCGGAGGAAGGTGGATACATGCACTTGCATCGAGAAGGCGAGCGGCAACTTGGTATGCGGATATCCAACGAAGCGACGATTGCGAGTATCGCCACCGTCAGCCAGGAGGTTTCCACCAGGGTCTTCAAACCCATTGCGGTTTATTTCAAACACCCGGCCCCGAAGTCAATCGCAAGTCATGAGGCATTTTTTGGATGCCCGGTTCATTTTGAAACCGATAGGGACGCACTGCTAATCTCAAGGGAAACCTTGCAAACACCGAACAAATTGGCAGATGCCGGTATTTCGAAATTCTTCGAGACACATCTTGAATCCGAAGTATCAAAATTTGAAGGCGAGGCTTCCCTTGACCGGCAGGTTCGGATCGAAATTTCTCAATCCCTAAGTGAGGGGGTTCCGGCACTCTCCGATATCGCCGGTCGCCTCGGCATGAGTGGACGAACATTGCAGCGCAGGCTATCGGAGCAAGGCTACTCCTACCAAACGCTTGTCGATGAATCGCGCCGCCAGTTAGCTAAAAACCTGCTGCAACAATCAGACTCGGTCTCTTATACACATCTCCGAGCCCACGAGACTCCATTGCATCGCGTGTGC
>CAXHHS010000702.1:0-4275 GCA_964015645.1 uncultured bacterium | reverse complement strand
ATACCCGGTTGAGCGAAAGCCGGGAAGCCACCATCCTGCTCTATGGCAAAAACTACCCGGTTACCGTTAAAGCCAGCGATTTATTGTCGGAGAGCGGCACTTATTTTATTGAAGAAGTCGTAAACAATACTGTCGTCGCCACTCACGAATTGCGCGAGGGGCAAACCATCAAGATCAGCAACGAAGCTGTAAAAACCCTCTATTTGCGATCCGGCGATGGCAACGCGGAAACATCGATTCCGGAAAGTTTTTCCCTGGAACAGAATTTCCCCAATCCCTTTAACCCCACTACCGATATTCGATTTCGGATTTCGGATTTCCCCAAAGGGGGGCTTCGCTCCGGATTTGTAGAGTTAAAGATATTCGATATCACCGGTAAAGAAGTGAAAACCCTGGTCGCTGGGGATAAAGAAGCCGGTTCACACACCGTTACCTGGGATGCCACCAATGATAATGGCGAGCAAGTTGCCGGCGGCGTTTATTTTTATCGCCTGGTTGCCGGAGCTTCTTCCAATGTTTCGTCAAGTGTGGTGGAAACAAAGAAGATGGTTTTGCTGAAGTGATTTTTGGCAGTTATTTTAGCCACTGATTTACACTGATTTTCACGGATAAAATTCAAAAAAACGGTGTTCATCCGTGTAAATTTGTGGCTAAAAATTTTGTAAAAGAATAACCGGAAAGGCTTCATTCGAGTTCACTCGTTGGTGGTGTAAATATTTTCCCAACTTCCAACCGTTAAGATTTCTTCTCCTCCTTCATTACCTTTTATTTTCTTCGTAATTAGTTTGCCGGCGGTATTCGGATGTGTAGAGCAATATGTTGCGATTTCCTCTGGCGACATTATCATAAACGCTGTGGAGAGCGCATCGCTGGCAGCGCCGTCCGGGGAGGCGGCCCAGGCGGCGGTTTTTCCTGCTACCGGGTATCCGCTGCGAGGATCGATGATGTGTTGCCCTTTTTGTAAACCGGAGCCGCTGAGTGTTCGATTTTTGAGTAGCAGGGTTTCCAACACTTTTTCCGGGTTGGCGGGATGGCTTAAGGTAATTGGCCAGCCATCTGCTTGCGGATGTGTGCCAATTGCCAGCACTGAACTTCTTCCGCCGTGAATCAAAGCGTTTTCAATCTCCCAATCTGCCAGCAGCAGTGCTACCTGATCCAACGCGTACCCTTTGCCAAATCCGCCCAGGTCGATCTGCACGCCATCATTCATCACCTGAACGGTAAATGTTGTCTCATCCAAATGGATATAATTCATTCCCATTCGGCTTAAGACATCTTGAATTTCTTTTTTAGATGGTTGGCGGGGCGATTTGTCTTTATTGATCCAGCAATTTAATAAAAATCCGGCGGTAATGTCGAATGCACCATTTGTTTCTTCGAAGAGTTTTTTGCACTGTCTCAGGCATTCAAATGCATCCGGGCCAACTTGCATCGCGTCGCTTTTTGAAAGGAGATTAATTCGGGAAATATCACTGTTGGAGATAAACCGGCTTAGCTCGCGTTCCAGGCGGTCAATTTCCGCAAACGCTGCGTGGGCGGCTTGTGCGGCGTATTCCGCATCTTTGTGATAGATAATGATTTCGTAAATCGTTGCCATCGCCGGATGGCTAAAGCGGTGAAGATTTGGTTTAAATTTATCGACACCACCGACTTTCGTTTTTTTCTTCATAATTTTTGGTTAGTATTGGAGCATTTAGTATTCAAGTGTGCCGGTTGTTCAAAGCGCAAGCATAGAAACACTTGCCGCGTAAGCAGTTCCTTGCGGAAGACACTTAAACATTATTTTTCTTGTTGATATTTATCCCACAAATCTTTCCGAACGTAGGCGCGCATTTCCACATTTGGGCGTAATTCGATTTTATGATCGAACATCGCAACGTAAAGATGGCGCTCTCCGGGTGGCGGAGCAATATACAATTTTCGAGTTAATTTTTCCTCCACTTCCGGAGTGCACAAAATAATTGGCGCAGCAGATGTGCTCTCATTCACCGAACGCCACCAGCCGGCATTGGGAAACGAGCGTAAATACCAGGGGAACGGCCAGTAATCATCCCCCGGAAAAATCGCTTCGATATAGATGTTTTGGCCATCGGGATGCACCTCGGAAATTTTTTGAATACGTTCGGCTACTTTTAAAACATCCCCCGTAGGATGAGCATAAACATGCGGATTTTCCGGGGTTGCATAAAATCGGAAGTTTGCGTTGTAAGATTGCCGGCCAAGATGCAAAAAGCCTGCAATTAGTAAAATCGCAAAAACCATTTTAACGGGTTTATTCAAATTAACTCGAAAGATTGTAATGCTGCCAACGCCAGCCAACAAAATAAAACCATGCCAAAACGCTAACAAATTCCAGGGCGTTTTGTATGGAATCAACGAAAAAACAATCGCTACGATTAGCGAGTATATCGCAATAAATTGCAGAAATTTTCGGTCTACCCCGGAAATTGATTTTTTCCCGAAAGCGGCGGCAAAACCGATTATCGCAAGTAACAAAATAAACGCTTCGCTAAACACCGGCCCATCTCCAAGTTTGAAAAACACCAAAATATTCAGATAAAAATACCAGGGATGTTCATGCCACTCATTTCCCCCGGCGCGGTCAAAATAGGTTGAATAAGCTGCGACAGAATCCCAAATACCAGGCAGATTTATGAAGAAGGAAGAAAGGAACAGAATCGAAACTGCAATTGCAGCAATTATCGCTGAGGCTAAATGAATTATCGATTTTCGCTCCCACGAAAGTGGCCATTTGAATTTAGCTGATAGTGATTGAACAAGAAAAACCGCCAGCAACATCGCTGCAAACATAATTATCCAGGTTTCTTTGGTAGCGTGCATCAATCCCAGGCAAACGCCGCAGCCAATTGCCCAACCAATTTTTTTTGATTGGAAATAACGATAACCGAAAACAATGACACCGAACGTAAAACAAACCAGCAGTATTTCCTGAATATAATAACGGCTGTAAAACACCATCGCCGGGGAAACTGCCGTTAGCAATGCAGCAGCGATAACCGCCGGCCCGCCCAACCCATCGATTAACAGCAGCAACATTAAAATAATCGCTAAACCGAAGGCAACCGGCACCATTCGCAGCGTAGTTTCCGATATTTCAGTAAGCCGGGCTTTTGAACCAAGCCAGGCAGGAACCAGAGTAAAATAATTTAGTGTTGGGCCGTGGAATTCATGCGGGTCGTATTTATAAAATCCCTCTTCCAGCAAAGCGCCAAATTTTATGGCATGAACCGCCTCATCGCCATGCATGGGGCGAATTTCAAGCGCTGGTACTCTAAAAAATAGTGCGATGATAAACGTGAAAAAAAAGAGGAAAGAATAGTATTTGTTTGATTGGAACATTTGGTATTCAAGTGTTTGAGTGTCCCGGTGCTCAAGTTTTAGAACACTTGAACGCTGAAACACTCCAGCACAAGAGCTGTGTTATTTTTCTGCTGTGTTGTCGGAAGCCGCCGGAATACCATACACTTCCACTTCGATGTAGTGATTTAAATCGTTGCCGGTATTGCCATTGCTGTAGAGCCGCACATAGCGCGCGCGTTCGCCTTTGGCATCCACCAGGCGGCCTTCGGAGGTTTCGACGTAGTGTTTATCTTTGCCAACGCCCAAACCTGCGGAATTATCGATGTCGTTGTTGTAAATGGTGCGGACGTTTTCGGTAAAATCAGCATCATCCGCCAATTGGATAACAACATCGAAATAAACTCGCGGCGTTTTATGAAAATGCCAGCAAACCACAGCGTAAATATCGGCGGGTTGTTCCAAATCGATGGTCACGTATTGCAAAAACGGGCCAAGTTCCACATAGCTGCCGTCGGTGGCTTCTTTATCGCCATCGGTAATCAAATCCAATTCGCCGATTACCGGTTCCTCATCGCTGCCGCTAATGGATTTTTCGAACGCTAAATTTTGCGTGCCTTTCGGCGCTAAAAAATCCGGACGTGGTTTGCCCAACGGTTCCTCCAGGTTTGGCACATTCATATTTTGCGGCGTCCCGATAAACACCGCCTTGGGAAGTTCCAACGGAATCGGTTCTAATTGCGCAACCGTGGTTATATTTAAACTCAAAATAAACAATAGTATAAAAAACATTCCAGGAAATTTTTTACAAACTAAATACATGAATATTCCTTTCAGATTAAGTTTTAATTTCTCTTTCCGCGCCTTCTGCGAAAAGAGCATTAGTATAAAAAATTTTGAGAGAATAAAAAATACTTAATTTGGCTTACTGAATTCAAAGGCAAAATAATTTAAGGC
>CAXHHS010000701.1:0-4284 GCA_964015645.1 uncultured bacterium | reverse complement strand
GGTGAAATCCACTTCCCCTTCGATAACGGTGACCTCGGCATTGCCCAGGCGCAGTTTATTGTTGTCGTCCACCACTGCACCATGACCAATGGCCGTGGCATTTGTTAAATTGTCGGCGATAACATCGGCACCGCTCCCGATGGCAGTATTATTACTGCCGGCGACGTTCGTTCCCAAAGTAAAATCACCAATGGCAGTGTTGTTACTGCCGGTGGTATTGTTTTGTAAAGCGCTACTCCCCAGGGCGGCATTTTGAAAGCCAGTCGTGTTAGCAAATAGCGAGAGGCTGCCGACAGCGGTATTGTCATCGCCGGTGCTATTGGTTTGCAGGGATTGGGAGCCAACAGCAGTGTTGGAAAAGGCCGTGGTGTTTCCGATCAATGATTGGAAACCGACCGCAGTGTTGCTGCTGCCGCTGGTATTATCGCGCAGGGCTAAAGATCCCACGCCGGTATTGGTTTGGCCGGTTCCGGTATTGCTAAGCGCTTCCGTGCCCAGGCCGGTATTACCCAGGCCGGTCATAGCGAAATTCCCGGCATTTTCTCCGGCAAAGAGGTCGCCGTTAAAATTATGCAGAAAGCGATTGGCGTCGATCTTGATAATCCCGCTGTCTGCGGTAGTGGCTGCCAGGCGTAAATTGCCGGTGATCTCAAGCTGCTCATTGGGGATGTCTGTACCAATCCCCACGTTGCCGCTGGCATCGACGAACACTCCTTCATTATCGCCATCGCTGGATATCCAGTTGCCGTTCATTTCGAGATTTTGGGCGGCGATATGATCGCCTAAGTTATCCGCCCCGCCGCTGGCCGCGGTAGTCTGCACCGTGCCGTCGGGAAATTTGAATCCGCCGTCGAGGGAGTGGAAGGTGGCGTGGGCTTCTACCGTGTCCACCGCCGTGTTGCCCAGGCGGATCTTGTTACTATTATCCACCAACGCGCCGTTGCCAATGGCCGTTGCATTGGTTAGATCGGCACTGCTGGCATCGCTGTCGTAACCGATGGCGGTATTAAAGCTGCCCGTGGTAAGTGTATTTAATCCCCGGTCGCCGATCGCAGTGTTTCCGGTGCCTGTGGTCAAAATTTCTAATACGTCGGTACCGACCCCAACATTTTGGGAGCCGGTGGTATTATTCCGTATTGCGTCTCTTCCGATAGCGACATTAGAAGCGCCGGTCGTATTCGCCTGGAGAGCCACATATCCAACAGCGGTATTACTAAATGATGCCTGGGTATTTTGCAATGCGAGGTACCCCACCGCAACATTGAAGCCGCCGGTGGTCAGCCTGTTGAGGGCCTGTGCCCCCAGGGCCGTATTTGAACTTCCGGTTGTAAGAAACCATAAAGCAAGATCCCCGATCCCGGTATTATTCGATGACGTGGCGGCATTCACAGACCTTCCGGCATTCCTGCCGGCAAAAAAGTTTCCAAATGATCCGATACTGTGAATGAGGTATTGTCCGTTAGCTTTAATGATCCCGGCGGTACCAGAGGAGGTCGGCATATTGAAGTTGCCGGTGATATCAAGCTGCTCGAAAGGCGAGTCTGTGCCGATACCCACGTTACCGCTGGCATTGACAAATACGCCTTCATTATCGCCATCGTTGGAGATCCAATTGCCGCTCATTTGGAGATTTTGGGTGGCAGTATGATTACCAAGGCCGTCTCCATCGCTGGTAGCAGCGGTAGTTTGCACCGTACTGTCAGGGAATCTGATGCCGCCCAACACGGAATGGATAATGCCGTTTACCTGTAATTTTTCGCTGGGATCGCTAATGCCAACCCCCACGTTACCGGAATTGCTGATGGCCATGATCGTATCGCTATTTAGTTTTGCAGTGCCAGCGCCCGCCGCTTCGATAACGACACTGCGGGGAACCCGGCCTTCTTTGGGGAGAAAGGATGGCAGCGATATGGAAATACCGCTGCCATTGGCAGAAACGCTATTCTCCGTTCCCAAATTAAATGTTCCGTCATTGTTAATGCGCATCAATTCCGTTCCCTGGATGCTGCTGGCAGGAGCCGCTGCTTCAATGACGACACTGCGCGGCACGTTTTTACCGTCTTTGGAGAGAAGAGATGGCAAGTTGAAATTGATGCCGGTGCCATCAGAGACAATGTTGTTTTCGATGCCCATGTTAAAAGTGCCATCATTGTTAACGCGGAGAAGTTCCGTGCCCTGGCTGCTTTTGGCAGATGCAGCCGCTTCTATAACTACGCTGCGGGGAATGAATTGCTTGGTCATTCCCGAGGGTATTTTTAACATCATTCCGGAATCGGTAGCGCCCAGGCTCACATTGTTGCCGCCGGTAGTTTCCAGTAGACGCAATTTGTCTTCATTCTCGGCGGCGCCCATGCCCATAGTGCCGTCTAACGTTAATCGCGCAGAACCCACAATAGAATTTTTACCTAGGCCGGTCGCTTCCAGGTTAATCAGGGTATCCCCATTGCTATCGAACATCCGAAACCCTTCGTTTGTCGCTGCCTTACTACCGGGGTGATGTCCCGAGCCGGATTTCGTTGTCGCCGTCTGTGGTGACGAGACAGTTTTATTTCCTTGTGTGGTTTTATTATGTCGCTTTGTGGAAGAAGCCTGTTTCTTTTGCGATGATTGGCCTATCGCTTGCGGAATAATCAGTAGCGCTGTTATGGCAGCGAACAAAAACACTACCAGCGTTCTGCTCATCAACACCAACTTTTCACCGTTTCCTCGTTGAGGCATAATGACTCTCCTTTGCTTTAGTTAATCAGGAACCTTGTTTTATTTGAATTCTTTTATGCCGTACAATATACCGTTTTAGTACGAATTCAAAAAGAATTTTTCGCAATGGAAAATAAAATTATGTTGTCTTGAAAAGATTTATAAATAAGGACGTGGATCAAACCGAACTATCGGAAAACAGTAGCTCTCTTGCAACTTTTACCGGCGAAAGCAGCAATGATATTTTTTTTTGCCGCGACTGCTCGGGTAAATTTACTCCCGGCAAATATACCTGCTTAAATCCCATTTTTTCAATCTCTTGCAGGCGTTGATCAACAAAGGAAACCGGTCGCACCTCGCCCCCGAGACCGAGTTCGCCGATGTAAACGGCGTCGGAATCCAGCGGTTGCTCCTGGCGGCTAGAGTAAAGTGCTGCGGCAACACCCAAATCGATGCCGGGATCGTTAATGCGCAGCCCGCCGGCTACTTTTACAAATACATCGTGAATGCCGAATTCCACCTGGCAATATTTTTCCAAAATCGCTAAAATTAGCGAGAGCCGCCGGTGGTCGAATCCGCTGACAGTGCGCTGCGGTGTGCCGTAGTTGGAGCGGCTTACCAGCGCTTGCACTTCCACCAATAGCGGGCGGCTGCCTTCGTAGCTGCAAACAATGCTGCTGCCGGACATCTGTTCCTGGTGGGGATTTACAAATAACCCTGATACGTTTTTCACTTCTGCCAACCCGTCGTTGCGCATCTCGAATACGCCCAATTCGTTGGCGGCGCCAAAGCGGTTTTTAACGGCGCGCACGATACGGTGTTGTTGAGTGGTTCCTTCAAAATAAACCACCACATCCACAAGATGCTCTAATATCTTCGGCCCGGCAACCGCACCTTCTTTCGTAACATGCCCGATTAAAAAGAGGGTAAAATTGTTTTCTTTCGCTAACCGAAACAGCCGCGCAGCGCACTCCCGCACCTGGCCGATATTGCCTGGCGCACCGGAAAAATCAGGGTTATAAACTGCCTGAATGGAATCAATAACTACAATGGTTGGTTTGGTTTCGTTTATGTGATGTTCGATAGCTAACACATCCGTTTCGCCTAAAACCAGCAAGTCCGCAGCGGAGTAGGGAAGGCGGGTGGCGCGATTTTTTAACTGCTGCAACGATTCTTCGCCGCTAACATAAAGCAGTTTTTCCCCATTGCTGCTTTGCGCCGAATTATTTAATTTCAACAGGGTTTGTAACATCAGGGTGGATTTACCGATGCCCGGCGCTCCCGCTAATAAAATAACCGAGGCCGGAAAGATACCACCACCCAAAACCCGGTCAAATTCCTGACTGCCGGTCGAAATTCGCTGCTGCGAAGATTCTGCGGGAATTTTGTTCAGTGCCACGGGTTGGTTTTTCGAGAGAATTGTTTTCTGCTGCTGAGATTGCGAAGCCATTTGTTCTTCGACAAAAGAATTCCATTCGCCGCAATCGGAACACTTGCCCATCCATTTCGGCGACTGGTAGCCGCAGTTTTGGCAGATGTAGATGGTTTTTGTTTTTGCCATGCGGGAATTTAGATGAAATTGTAAAA
>CAXHHS010000700.1:0-4287 GCA_964015645.1 uncultured bacterium | reverse complement strand
CTTTTACCCTCCAGTCAATATAGAGAAATTGGGCGAGGGAGCCTTTGGGTTCGGCGTCATCCAGCCTTAAGGGAATAAAGCGGCGTTTTTTGTTGAGGGGGTCGCGGAAGCGGAAGGTGTTGGCCTCTAACTGCGCCCAGTCGGAGCCAAAGGCATTGCGGGACATGCAGAGCAGCAGCACGCGGGAGTGCTCCAGGCCTTCTTCAATTTTGGCCGGAATGCTGTCTCCCGGTTTTACCTGCCATTCGTCAAACCAAACAGCGAGGCCGTCATTTTTCAGGCGCTGAGCAATTTGGCGAACCACTTTTTTATCCTTGCTGCTGTGGCTCAGGAAAACGTCGTATTTAAATTCACCGGGCATTTTAACGCTGAGAGGTTGTTTGGAAATTTGCCACGAAGCCACGAAGTGCTTCGTTTCAGAAATAGTTGTAGGGTTTCTTTTTTCATTTGCCCCGGCAGGGGCATTCGAAAATAGCCCGCGACTTCAGTCGTGGGAATATATAAATCCACCATATTTTCTAGCCCCGGCAGGGGGGCGGCTGAAATTGCCCTGAACCACTCAGTCGTCCCTGGCGGGACTCAAAAAGAAACCTCGTTCTTAAAACCCAACCGCTAAAGCGGTGGGCTATTATCGTACGCCCCTGCCGGGGCTGATGTAAAGCAAACCCTACATACATTTATGAAATACTCTACTAAGTCTCAAAGCATCACAAAGAAAAGATTAAAATACTTAGTGAAACTTTGTGTTTTGGTGCCTTTGTGGCAAAAAATTAAATTTTTTAAACACGCTCTAATCAAGTGTTTCATGTTTTTAGGCTGAAACCAATATAGAAACTGAAATCGATAAAATCAAAATTTTTCGGTGTTTGGGGAATGCTACACAAATTGTTAAAATAATTCTTTAAGGGGGTGAAATAAAATAACGTCCCCATTTCTTTTTGAGAATCGTTGGTAATTCAGGTGCTTCGAAAAAACAAGGAATACAATATTACCTCACCCCCTAAACTAAATCACATTCATGCCGACATAAACAATATCGCGACAATTTGATTTCTGGAGAGGTGATGAGCATCGACACCATTTTAAGCCGGGAAGAACTATTAGACCGGGTTGGCAACGACATTGATTTTTTACACGAATTAGCCGATCTATTTGCAGAGGGCTATCCCGAACTGCTGCAAAAAATTGAGCAGGCAATTCAACAAAAAAACAGGGAGTTATTGGAAAATACCGCCCATGAGCTAAAAGGCGTTGTGGGAAACTTCTGTGCCCCAAGGGCAATGCTTGCCGCCCAAAAAATGCAGGTGAACGGCAAAAACGCTGATTTTATCGTCGCGGAAACCGATCTCAATTCATTAACCAAAACCATTAAATCCGTGGAACTCGCTTTAAAAAAGCTAATTGAAGAATATACCTCGCAAAATAATTGATTTTTAACGCGCGCTTTAAGAACCTTCGAGTTATATTATTTTCGTATGAATTACCTGGCACAAAAATCTGTTTGGGGCATATTCCTGTTGCTTTTTTCGGTTGTATGTGGTGCGCAAAGCTTGCAGCACAATATCTACACAATTCGAAATAACCTGCCCACAAATCTAACAAAAGTTACTTTACAAGATGAAACCGGCTATATTTGGATTGGCACCGATGCCGGCCTGGTACGTTATGATGGCCAAACATTTACAACCTTTCGCGATGAATTACCCAATTACTATGTAAAAGATTTGTATTTAACCCAACGCAATGAATTACTGGTTGCAACTGATAAGGGGATTTATCGCATCGATAATAAACACGGCGAGATCGAAGTGGTGGAATTGTTGGCGAGCGCCGATAATGTTACCGATTCTACCATTTTTTATCCCAAAAAATTGTACCAGGATAAATCCGGCAATCTCTGGATCAGCGAATCAAATGCGATTGTAAAATATGCTAACGGTCGTCTTAAGCAGTATCACTTTTCGAATACCTATCGTGCCGAAAGTTACCTGCGGGCGTTTTTGTTTGCAGAAGATCATTGGAATCGCTTTATTGCTTCCTCCCAACGCGGCTACCTGTTTTATCACGATGAAAATGAAGATGACTTTATTCCCATCGATATTCCCCGGAAAATGCCGTTTACAATCGATGCGTTTATCAAAGCCAATGATAGCACCCTGTTGGTTGGCGGCGATCTTGGCATTTTTAAGCTCAAATTAAATCGTTCTTTAACGGGTTTATCCTGGGAACGAATACCATCTCCTCCCAATGTAGGCGATATGGTTCAGCATGAAAATGGCGATATTTTTGTTGGCACTACCGGTTCCGGGCTGTACCGGTTGAAGCGCTCTTCCCAAAATACGTACGTATCGGAAAAAATCGATTTTTTACAGCAAAGCGTTATCAACAACCTGGCGTTTTCGCAGGATGGCACGTTATGGGTTAGCACTGACCAGGGCGTTGCCATTGTTTACCAGCCGTATTTTCTAACGCTCTTGTCATTTTCCAATTTTTCCATTCAAACCCTGGCAAAAAACACCGATGGCACAATGCTGGCGACCAGCGGCCAGGTGGTGTATCAACTCCAGGAAGAGAATGATCAGTACATTGCTCACAGCAGGTTCAAGAACCCTGCTACCGCCAGTATGATTTCCAGCATTGCCGGCAGCGGCGCAACGCTCGGAATCGGCTATAATGACGGAATGGTGAGACTACTCCAAGCAGAAAGCCCCCGGGAAATCGTCAACCTGGAAAAACGGTCTGTCGAATATTTGTGGTACGATCGCCAGCAGAATTTGTGGGTTTGCCTGGACGATTTTCCCGGTATTGCTAAAATCGATCCTAATTTTAATATTCAGCAGTACAGCGAAGAGCAAGGGGTTGCGAGTGAAATAAACGTTATTAAAGAAAGTGAGAGCGGCGTTTTGTTTGCCGGTGGTTCGGGCAACGAGCAGTTTCTTTTTCAATATCATCGCGAAAACGATATATTCACCAACCTCAGCAAACCGGTTATCCATAAAGACAACCGGGAAATTGAGGTTCTGGATCTGGCAATTGAAACAGACAGCCGGATTTGGCTCGGCACCAATTTCGGATTATTTAAATATGAAGACGGCGACATTACGGAAATAGAAAATGCCAGAATTCGCAACCGGGAAATTAAATCGATAACCGTTGATCATTTTGGCTCTGTTTGGCTGGGATCGGAGCATGGGCTGTTTCGTTATGCGGATGGGCAAATTACGCCATTTACCCAAAGGGATGGCCTTCCCAGTTTAACAATGACGCAACGCTCCGCCACCGTCGATAAAAATCAATGCGTTTGGGTAGGCAGCTTCCAGGGAATTTCTTGCTGGCAGCAAATTCCCGGCGACACGCCCAAAACCCCTGCGCCGGTATTTAAAACCCTGAATATCAATGACAGTTTACTGACAATTGAGAATGCCAATATCCCTAAATTTCCCAACAATTCTTATTTCGAAACCGCCTTTACATCTTTTTCTTTCCCATCGGAGGAAATTGTATACCAAACCCGCTTGTTAAATGCCCAGGATGCCTGGTCGAAACCCTCAAAAGAAACGATGGTTCGTTTTCCCCAACTTTCTCCCGGCAGCTATACGCTGCAAGTTAAAGCACAGCAAACCGGCTACCTGTGGAGCGAAACCATGATGTTCAAGTTTATCATTTTACCACCCTGGTATTTTAGCTGGTGGGCATATATATTTTATATCGGAATTTTGGGCGCAGCGATATGGGGAAGTGTTAAGTTAAGAAAAATGCTTGCCGAGCGCAGCCATAACCAGGAGTTTATACAAAAAATGCTCCAGGCGGTGGAACAGACCGATGATATCATCTTTATGACCGACCTGGATGCCAAAATTACCTACACAAACCCGGCATTCGAAAAAGTGTACAGCTATAATAGTGAGGAAGCGATTGGAAAAACTCCGGCAATTCTGAAGAGCGGCTATATGGCAGACAGTTTCTACCAGGAGTTTTGGCAAACGTTGATGATCGGCAAAAGCGTACACACGGAATATATCAATAAAAAGAAAAATGGCGATTTGGTAAATGTTCGCTCCTCGGTTAACCCGGTTTTTAATGCCGACAACACGATGATCGGTTTCATTGCCGTTCAGGAAGATATTACCGAAGAAAAACATGCGGAAGCGGAATTAAAACGCTACGCATCCGATCTGGAATATGCCAAAGGTGAACTGGAAAAGCGTGCGAATGAATTGGCAGAAACAGTTAAAGCCCTGGCTGTCTCTTATACACATCTGACGCTGCCGACGAGCTTCTTGGTGT
>CAXHHS010000699.1:0-4290 GCA_964015645.1 uncultured bacterium | reverse complement strand
ATAATATACTGGCGATATGTATTCTTTTTCCAGGATCGCGTTAGTAAATTAATGATAAAAATAGAAATATAAAATTCCATTCGCCGTTTGAATGGAATTTTTTGAATGAAAACTTCTGCAACATTTTTAGGAATCCATTGTCAACTAAATTGTTGATTGATAGAAAAGGCAAAGATGCAGGCAGAACGCGACCGAATAGAGCAGGTTTTATCTGGCGATCTACAGGCGTTTCAGGCGCTGATCGAGGATTATGAGCGGTTGGTATGCCATATCGTTTTCCGCATGGTGACCAATGAGGAAGACCGCGAGGAAATTTGCCAGGATGTGTTTGTGAAGGTCTATCAAAATCTGGCAAAATTCGAATTCAAATCGAAACTCTCTACCTGGATCGGGCGGATTTCGTATAATACCTGCATCAATTATCTTAAAAAACGCAAGTTGCTCTTGTATGATGATTTAGCGGAAAAAGAATCGGAAGGCTTTGGCAAATCCACCCGGGAAGCGACGGCATCTTATGTCGAAAGTGTCTCCGGCGATTTGCCCATACCGGATGAATTTATGATGAACCAGGAAATGACCGGCTTTTTATTCGCGGAAATCAACGATCTGCCGGTAAAATTCCGCACCATTATAACGCTCTATCATCTTGATCAACTGAGTTACGCGGAAATCGGAGAAATTATGAACTTGCCGGAAGGCACGGTAAAGAGTTATCTTTTTAGAGCGAGAAAATTGCTAAAAGAACGGCTGCTGGAAAAATACCCGGCGGAGGAACTTTTTTGATTTGGGATTTTTGATTTCGGTAGTGTTAAGTAAATAACGTTGCGCGTGTCATGGTTCGACTCCGCTCGCTATGACGGGATTGATGCCCAGTCAGGCTGAGCGGAGTCGAAGCCTATTTTGAAGGAGAAAATTGTGAGACACTTATCTGATCAGGAATTGCAGGGTTATTTGGACGGCGAATCGTCTATCGATCGATTTGAGATAGAAACGCATCTGCAAAACTGTGGTTTTTGCCAGCGAAACCTGGCGGCATACAAACAGCTTTTTTCCGGTTTAAAAAGCGATACCGGCTTTATGCTGTCGGCAAATTTCTCCGAATCCGTTATTGCCAAAATCGAAGGCAATTCGGAATCCAAATTTGATTATTTTGAAATAGGGTTGTTGATTTTAGCCGGTATTGCCGGCGTGGGGTTGCTGTTTTACTTCACCAACCTCGGACAATATTTTATGGAAATATTTACTGCGACCAACATTAGTCTCGCTACACTTGTAAATCAAATCCCGTTTTTATCCGGCGGTAAATTGCAGTTGTTTGGCTTTGCAGCGATTATTTTGACATTGTTTGGGTTTCTTGATAGGTTAATCGTGCAAATGAAGCACAGGTGATTTAGCAATTTTGTGATTTAGCGATTTTGTGATTTTGTATTTCGTTTGGTTGTTTTGCGGGAACTGGACATTATTTTCATAATTTCGGTTCCTTCTTGAAGTAACTCCGATCACAACGTTTCTTTTACAATTTCTCCTTCGATTAACATTATTATCCAAAAAACCGATTCGTCGGCTTCTTCCACCACAATACTCATTTTCGATAAAAATTCTCTTCGCGAACGCGCCCGGCGTGCGGCACGATAATTTGCTGCGACAGAAGATGACGCTCTAAACAATTGCTTGCCAATGTGCTGTGCTGCAAAAGTATTTGGTAAACTATCCAGTAATTTTAATATTCGCAAAGCGAATTTTCTTGTACGCTCTTCTAACTCATCTGCGTTCATTCGTCTCTCAGCACTTATTTGGTGATTTAGTGATTTTATGATTTAGGAATTTCTAAAACACCCAGCGTTAAATTATAATAAAACGCAAAACCACACAATCGCAAAATCACCCAATCATTAATTTGAGTAGTATTCAATAATCCCCACAATCGATTCCTCGCAAACCTTGCAAAACGAATCGGTCCCCTTCGAGAACATAATACAATCTACCATCGGTCGATAGAGTCCTTTGGAAGCGTAACCGGCGCCTTCAAACGCGCCTACTTTTCCGGCGTATTTGCTGCTCTTTAAATAATCCTGGATTTTTTCGGTATGTGCGCGGTCTTTATCAGCGTAGGTTTTTTCCGCGGCGGTAATTTCTGCTTGCGGCGCGCCATTTCGTTTCAACTCGGCGATGTTGTTGTTTAGTTCTCGCCGTAATTGTTGCCAGGCGTTATCCGAGGTATCGTATCCTTCTTTTTCCCACGGTGTGGGCAGCTCAATTTCCTCCGTTATCAAGTGCTTCCACTTGATATTTTTCGGATCAAGCAATGCCGTAATATTTGGTTCCACCGGTTCCACGCCTGGCGGGTAGAAATCGTTGTAGGCGACAGAGGAAGTGTAATACTCATCCGCCAATCCCAATAGCGAATGGCCAAACTCGTGAACGAAAAGATATTCGCTCCATTGGTTATCCGAGGTAAACGTGCAATACAAATTGTAAATCCCTCCACCGCCGTAACGGGTGTGGTTGACCATGATGTAGAGCGCATCGTAGGGCACGTGGGCAGCAACATCGCGCAGCGTTTTATTGTCTTCCGTTAGCAAATATCTTTCCGATCCCATCGAATTAAACGTGGCATTTAAAGTGCTATTTTTAAAGGAGTTGTGGCGCGGCTCATCGATGCCGCTTTCCTGCGAGGGTTTTAAAACGCCGTAGATATTAAAATCGCTTTTATGGGATTTGTAAGGCTCTGCCCGGAAAAACACATTGGTAAATCGCTCCAAATCCGCTTTAAACTTTTCCTCCTCCTCTACAGTGTAACCTTCCGCGATCATGGCGATATCCAGCTTGGTGTGCGGGTCGCCGCTCTCCAGGCTTTTGAACACTTTTACGGAGTTATCAATTACGCTGTCGCGAATAATCCCGACATCCACCGGATCAATTTCTGACCGAAAAATTTCCGCCAACTCATTTTGCCGGTTGCGTTTTTCCAGGACAAAGATAATTTTTTGTTTGGGGTAGGGGAGAAGCGCTGATTCATGGAAAGTTCGCTGAATACCATCGGCTGCTTTGGCGCTTGTTTGATATTCCCCGAAATAACTGCCGAAGCCTTTGGAGTAAATCAAGTTACCGGAAGCGGAATCATAAATTTTGAAATAATATTTTCCATTATTAAACATATCAACCAGGTTTGTTTTACTGCCGGCCCAAATACCGTATTGATAAATCTGGTCAATCGTTACCAGCTCATTGGTCGCATCGCCAATGTGGAAATAATCGATCCGCATTGTTTGGTCCGTAAAATATTGTTCGAATGATACTGTTTGTGCAAAGCACATTGTGGTTACGATGATTCCGATTATCGTTAGGCGGAATACAAATTTCATATTAACCTCCGTTGCAAATAGCATTTAATTCAAAAGTTACTTGTGAACCTCCCGACGGTTTTTTCATAAAAACCCGATCTTTTTGATTCTGATAATAACCGCGTGGGCGTTTTGGCGATATTTATCTTTTGCTTTATTCATCGTTTCATATTATCGTAAATCGTACTACATTCGCTTGTCGAATTACAGATAGTAAAATTGTCAGAAAATAAATATATGTCTCTGTAAAAGCAAGATTTATAAAGCGGCATAAATTCTATTATCCTTCGGGAAACGAATCCGGTTTATACTGCTTCGTAGGAGTGCCTACGGCATTGATTCCGTCAAAAAATAAAAGCAAGCTATTGAATTTGCTAAATCCAAAACTCCGCAAACGCCTCGGCCTCATCCTGGCTAATTCCGCCAATACGTTGTTGTTGCCGGTATTCAACCTGGCAGTATCGCTGCTGGTAATCCGCCTGGCGTCGGTGGAGTTGTGGGGGGCGTTTGTTTCTATTCTCATTTGGATGAATCTTGCGATTCATATCATGCATTGGGGTAGTAAGGAGTATTTGCTGAGGGAGTTCAGCCGCTCCCCGGGGAAAATTACGGAAACCTGGCAGAGCAACGTGTTTACCCGTCTCCTTTTGTTGGGAGCGTTTGTCCTCATCTTGTTAGCATGGCCGTTGCCATCTCTCCGAAAATGGCTGCTGATGTTTTGGGGTGGGTCAGCGTTGTTGTACCAGTCATTCGAAGCGCTGATTTTGTACCGCCGCAAGTTTATTGTTTCACTGTTATTGGAAGTTACGGCAATCGGTTTTTTAGTTGGTTCGATTTTTATCGCAAACAGCCGAGGGCAACTGGAGGTTGATTTTTTGATTGCGTTGTTCGCTATCGCGATTTCTTTCAAATTTGTAGGATTGGCATTTCTATTTCGCAAGGATGT
>CAXHHS010000698.1:0-4300 GCA_964015645.1 uncultured bacterium | reverse complement strand
TCGTGTGCTCGGAGATGTGTATAAGAGACAGATATAATACGGAAACCGGCTGGAACAACCGATTCCGGAGATAAATACTACTTTTTCGCGCGGAGTTCCAAGATCCGAAAGCACCTTTTTCATTTGGGCGAGGATTGCATAATCTCCACATCCCGGGCACCATCGTACATCTTGATCTGAGGCAAAATCAATTTTTATTTTTTTAGTTACATCCGTAGAAACGGGAGACTTAGCTGCCATTGTTTACTCCTGTTAAAACATTTTCAACTGCTGATTTTAATTCCTGAACCGAAATTGGTTGCCCGGTAACTCTATTAAATCCAATTGCATCTACTAAATATTCACTACGTATTAGCTGTTTTAGCTGTCCCATATTCATCTCCGGAACAACTACCTTTTTAAACCGCGAAAGGTACTTCTTCAACCCTTTTGGAAGCGGACTAATCCAGCGTAGATGATAAAATGATACTTTTTTCCCTTCCGTTCTTAACTTTTCTACCACAGTTAAAACCGAGCCATACGTGCTTCCCCAACTCACAATAAGCACATCGCCTTCTTCATCACCAAATATTTCCGGCTCCTTGACAAAATCGCCAACCTTTTCAACTTTTTCCGCTCGGTAGTTCGTCATTTTTTGATGATTTTCCGGGTCATACGAAACATTTCCGGTCATATCTTCTTTTTCCAAACCACCTAATCGGTGTTCAAGGCCGGGTGTTCCGGGTAAAGCCCATTTTCTTGCAAGTGTATCTTTACTGCGTTTGTATGGAGAGTATTCTTCACCTTCTTTGGCGTGTTCGATGTTTATCTTCGGAAGTGCATCCGCATTAGGTATTTTCCACGGTTCCGCTCCATTCGCCAGGTATATATCGGATAAAACTAAAACCGGCACCATGAACTTTGTCGCTATTTTAACCGCTTCATAGGCAACATCAAAACAGTCCGCCGGACTTTTGGCGGCAACAATCGGAATTGGGGCTTCTCCACTTCGGCCATACATTCCTTGCATTAAATCTGCTTGCTCAGCTTTTGTGGGCATTCCGGTGCTGGGGCCAGCACGTTGAATGTCTAACACAATAAGTGGTAACTCTGCCATTACTGCAAGACCCAAAAATTCCGCTTTAAGCGCCAGACCAGGCCCGCTGGTTGCGGTTACACCAATATCTCCGGCAAACGAAGCACCAATAGCGCCACCAACTGCGGCAATTTCATCTTCCGCTTGTAAGGTTTTTACACCGAAATGTTTATACAAGGCCATATATTGAAGAACATCACTTGCCGGGGTAATAGGATAGCTGCCGTAAAAAATGTTTTTTTCGGCTTTTTCGCCGGCAGCCACTAAGCCAATCGCCAGGGCTTCGTTACCGGTTATTTGCCGGTAAATGCCCGGTTCTATTTTAGCCTCGGAAATTCGAAATGAGGTGGTAAAAATTTCCGTAGCTTCTGCATAATTCCGTCCGGCTTTTAGGGATAATGTATTAGCTTCTTTCCAAACCGGTTTTTTAGCAAATTTTTTTCCAATCCATTCCAAAGTCGGATCAAGCGAGCGGGTATACATCCAGTAAATCATCCCCAATGCAAAAAAATTCTTACATCGTTCTTTCTCTTTGTGAGTCAGTTCTAAATCTTCCAGGGCTTCCTTAGTTAAGCGTGTCATTTCAACCGGAAATACCTGGTAACCGGTAAGATAGCTATCATTAAGAGGGCTTTCTTCAAATCCGGCCATTTTCAGATTTCTACTTGTGAAGGAATCCGTATTGACAATAAGGATACCATTGTCACGAACAAAGTTCAAACCGGCTTTTAAAGCGGCAGGGTTCATCGCAACTAATACATCTGCTTTATCGCCAGGCGTGTGTACCATTTCGCTGCTAAATTGTATCTGAAAACCGGATACACCATAGAGCGTACCCGCGGGTGCACGTATTTCTGCCGGGAAATCGGGCAAAGTGCTCAGGTCATTCCCGGAAATAGCTGTTGTACGAGTAAATTGGTTTCCTGTTAACTGCATACCGTCTCCGGAATCACCTGCAAATCGTATTGTTACCCGTTCGAGTTCTTTTATCGGTTTCATCTTTGGCTTCCTTCATTACCTCAATTTTCACTTAGTAAAGACGATAATTTAATGATTTTTATTAGAAAAAAAACAATAATTGAAAAGAACTTCCATAAATAAACCATGCTAAATGAAAGCTATTTTCCACTACTGGTAAACGCTGTAACTTAAATAACTTAGAAAGAAAGGTTAATTTGTCTAAATTGGAGTGGAGGTTCGATTTTTATTACTTCAATATTAGTCGATGAAATTCAACTAATTTGACAATATATATAATAAACGGTGGTAAGCGAATAAACTAAAGTATAGAACTCATTTATGAGAGTCTTTTGGTTCTTTCTTTAATGCCTGTGCTGCTTTTTTTAGGTCATCGGCAGAAGCATTTGTTGCGGCTTTTAAGTTTTCTTGTTTGATTCTCTCATAAACTTCTTCACGAAAGATTGAAATATCACGGGGAGCTTCAATACCTATTTTAACTTGTTTTCCATCGATATCGACAACCGTGATTTTAATATTATCACCAATATTAATGGATTCCCCTAACCTCCTTGTTAATACTAACATATAATTACCTCTTAATTATTTTTCTTAATTTAAATAACTTTAAAGAGAATGTCAACCTGCTTCACTGAAATTTAATAACCTGAATTCGAATAAAAATACGGTTATTTCTCCTGCTTACAAATTGGAGGCAAGTGCCGTGAAAATATATGGATAAACACTTATAATAATCAATCATTATTTTATTTTGAATTAAAATAGGGAGGCAAGCAGTATAATTATAAAAAAGGAGGCGTAATTGCCTCCTTTTTATATACGTTTTTATTCCGGTTGAAAATTGCCAACAACAACTTTGGTTGGCCTTAACAATTTATCTCGCAAGAAATAGCCTTCTTGAAAGACTTCTACTATTTTGTTATGTTCATCTTCATTGTCAATGGGTTTCATCATTAATGCTTCATGAATTTCGGGATCAAATGGTTGGTCTACAGCATCAATTCTTGTAAGCCCTTCTTTTTCAAGTATTTGAACAAATTTATCAAAAATAATTTTTGCGCCTTCTATTACGCTATCCTCATTCGATTCATCAGTCGATTTTTCGATCATGATTTTAAAGTCATCTAAAACCGGTAACATTTTTTTTATGATGTCGCCTCGCAAATAAGCGCTCATCTCTTCTTTTTCGCGTTCAAGGCGTTTTTTGAAATTTGCAAATTCTGCCAAAATTCTAAGGTATTTTTCTTCTGAATCTTTATATTTTTTTTCCAAATCGGATATTAGTTTATCACTCGAATTTTCACTTTCCGATTCATCAGCTTCAGCCTCAAAGTATTCTTCACCGAGAATTTCAGTCTCTACCTGGCCGCCGGCTTCATTATCTGCTGAAGGATTGTCATTGTCGCTGTTTAATTTATCATCTTCTACTATATCGTTTTCTTCGGAGTCAACAATGCCATTTTTTTGAGTGTTAATATCTGAATCCGTTCTTTTTTCCATAGGAATCTTCACCTCCTTTTTAAAGAAAATTACACGTTAAAATCACCGGCGGGTTTTATCAAAAATCCCGCCGGTATATTAAAAATTATTTTTCTTTATTTTCATCGTCAACAACTTCAAAATCGGCCTCTTCAACCGACTCTTTATTTTTATCGGAGGTATCGGAAGTATCACCAGCCGAAGGATCCGCCTGAGCCTGTGGATCACCGGCTTTTTGATATAGATTGGATGATGCTTCATTCCAAACCTGGTTAAGTGCTTCAGTGGCAGAACGAATTTCATCGAGACTATCGGTATTTTTCGCTTCTTTCAGCCTGTTTACGGCCGCTTCAATTTTGTTTTTAACCTCTGCGGGTAATTTGTCGCCGTACTCTCCCAGGTTCTTTTCTGTTTGATAGACGAGGCTATCAGCAGCGTGTTGGGAGTCGATCAGCTCTCGGCGTCTGCGATCTTCAGCGGCAGTATCTTTTGCTTCTTTAACCATTTTTTCTATTTCATCATCACTTAAGCCACTACTTGCTTCAATGCGAATTTTTTGTTCTTTGCCGCTTGCCATGTCTTTAGCGGAGACATTTAGGATGCCATTGGCATCGATATCAAATGTCACTTCAACCTTAGGAACGCCTCGCGGTGCTGGCGGAATTCCATCCAAGATAAAACGACCTAACGTACGGTTATCGCGGGCAAATTCTCTCTCGCCTTGTAAAACATGAACTTCTACCGAAGGTTGATTATCGGCTGCTGTCG
>CAXHHS010000697.1:0-4300 GCA_964015645.1 uncultured bacterium | reverse complement strand
GGTAACAAAGAACGTTGCCCCGGGGGGTTGAATGTGGGGGAGATTGCGCCGGTAGAATTCTTTGTAGACTAAGTTGCTCATTTGTTTCATTTCGCAAGTTGAAACTTATATTACTTATTTCGCAAGTTGGAAACTTGCGTTACTTTGGGAACTTGTGTTACGTAGCAGATGTGATCGCCGCCGAGAAAATCAGGGATTTTGGTTGCAAATTGGTGATCGAATTTCTGTAACATTGCAGTTACTTGCTTTGCCCATCTTGATTTTTGGTATTGATCCGGCGAAGGTAAAAAAGGGCAAAGATGAAGCCTCTTAACGATTTTTAATTCGTTAATAAAATTGTTTTGCGAATAATAATAAAAGCGAAACCCATTCGTAAGAATCGCTTTTTTGCGAAACAAGCGCTCTGAGAATGCTTTGAATTTAAATTTAAGCAAAAGTTCCAGAAGTGGAAAGAAGTGAAACGGCGGCATGGAGACGATAATTAAAGTGCCATTGGATTTTAAAAGGGATTTTAGCTGTTTCAAAACAAGCGGCAAGTTTTCCAATATATTTATGACGCCGAAATTCATCATAATAGTATCGTATTGTTTGCCGGGACGAAAGCTCTCCAGAGCAATATTCGTAATATTGGCGTTGAGATTTATTGCAGCCGCTTTTTGGCGGGCGAGTTTGACCATATTTGCTGAAATGTCTATCGCATCGACATCTAAATTCAACGATTTATAAAACGCAAAATCCGAACCCGGGCCACAGCCAATATCCAAAATCGAACGCGTATTTTTCAGGAAGGGAGCAATCGTTTCATAGACACTTTTACGCTGGTAGTTTGCAAGCGGATTACGATTGAATTTTTCCTCATACCCATCTGCATAAGTATCGAATGTGTTTTGAATTAGCGAACGGCGGTCCATGAAAATTTGTAGATCAGGTTTTGATATGTTGTAACCGTTTAATTTTGTAATCACAATAAATGGAGCGAAGGCCGTGATAAAACGGTTTTAAAGAAAATTTTTGGGATTTGAAAAGCTGCTTTTTTCGATATTCGCTGGCCAGTTTTTTTATGGCGAAATTATAAAGCTCGTTTGTATAACGGCCTTTGATATCTAACTCACGTTGCAAATGGGTTTCCCATCCGTTTCGGTAGGAGATTTGATGATGGATCTCTTCGTACAATGTTGTGCCGCGCAACGGATAGGCAACCGTTGTTAAATATACATCCGGTTGTTGCCGGCCAACAAAATCAATCGTTTCGTAGATGTCGTTCAACTCCTCTCCGGGATAGCCGAACATCACGAAGTAACCGGCTTCGATTTCGTGTTGTTGGCACCAATTTGTGGCGTCGCTGATTTGCTGTTTTGTAACACCGCGCGACATCGCATCCAAAATTCGCTGGCTGCCGGATTCCGCGCCAAACCAAATACGATAGCAACCCAATTCTTTCAATAATATTACCAATTCTTCATCCAATTTATCCGCCCGGGCAATGCACTCAAACGGGAGGCGGATATTGGCTTCGCTCATCAATTGATGAAATTTAACAAGCCAGCGTTTGTTTGCTGTAAAAACATCATCCGCAAACCAGAGATGTGTAGGGCGATAGTTAGCAATTATAAATTTGATTTCTTCTAAGACTTTTTCCGGTTTGCGCCGGCGATGGGTAAAACCGTAAACCGAATGGCTGCACCATTTGCAGGTAAAGGCACAACCGCGGGCGGTAATCAAAGACACCGATCTCTGCCTGTGATGCTTTTCCCAGGTATCGAGATATTTAGATAGATCAATCGCTTCACGATCCGGAAAAGGGTATTCATCCAACTGTCGCCGGCTGGCCTGGCGGGGGTTTTGAATGATGTTACCAGCCTCATCTTTAAAACTGACATTTGGGGTATTAAACAGCGTATGTTTGGATTTGCTCTCCAAAGCAGATAAAACAGATAGAAGCGTTTCTTCGCCTTCGCCGGAGATAATAATATCTGCGCCGTAATTGAGGAATTCTCCCACCTGGGTAGAAGCATCCGGCCCGCCCAAAAGCGCGATAATGTTGTTATCTCGGCAGTAACGGATCAATTTCATTACCGTATATTTGGTGAGAAGATTGCAATGAATGCCCAGTATGTCAGGCTTTTTGCTCTCCAAATAATCGATTAAACCTGGGTAAGTAGAAAAGGTTGTGTCGTACACTTCGACATCAACTTTATGCTGTTTTAAAAATGCGGAAAGGTAGAGAAGCCCTAACGGCGGGTAGGGTTTCATTACTGCTTTTTCGTGTGGGTCTTCTTCTATAAAATATGTGTGAGTGAGGATGAGTTTCATCAGTCGAGCTTCAGAGATTCTTCGATTGCTTTTTCCGCTCCTTCGACAGATTGCTGCTGCTTTAATTGGGCGCGCAGCGTTTCCAGTATATCAATATTTGCAATTGTCAATATCTTCGCTTGTAAATCAACACTTTGCTCTCCGAATTTGATCAGAAGAATGTCAATAACGGCCTTTTGCAATCCTTCGATAAGGCCCTCTTTTCTTCCCTCTTTTACTCCTTTTTCCCTGCCAATTCTTTCGGCGGTAGATAAAGTCGCCATTTTATGCTCCTTTTCTATTTGGATGACTTCTTCGTAAATTTCATCATCTAACTCTTTTGGCAGCGTCATTAACCAATCGATAAAATTATAAACTGCCGAAAGTGTCTTGCGATCCATTCCATAGTTGAATAACTCACTTAAAAAGTGCTTTTTCCAGCTATATCGCTCTTGATCGTTGCCTTTTGTTTCCAGCGTTTTCAGATAAGCCATCACAACAAAAGAAAATGGGCTTTTATTTGTTGATAGCTCATCCCAACGTTCGCGATACTCTATCAATTTGATGATTGGAAACTGAAAAATCAAGTTAAATCCCCATCGTGAAATACGATATTCTGATGGACGATAGTTTTTATCGGGATCGGTTAATACGGCAAGGCTAATCACCTCTTTTTGATATTTATCAAAAATGCGATAATTGTAAGTAAACATTCTTTGCGGAAAGTTCTTTTCGGAATAGCCCTGAATTTCCAGGTGGATTAACAGCCACTTTTCGGAGCCGTCTTTCAGGTAAACTTTTATCAGCTTATCGACAATCTTTTTCCCAACCGAACTGTCTTTTATAATTTTGGAAAGCTCTTTGTCTAAAAATTGGTGTCCTTTCGAAAAATCGACATCTTGGTAGATTTTCGGGAAAAAGAATGCCAGAAAATCTTGGAACAATTCATCAAGAATCTTTTTCCACAACGCATCTTGGGTCATAAAAATTTACGGTTAGTAGTGAAAGCTAAATATTTTGTGTTGTCATCAATTTCTGCATTTTCAGCTTGTATTTAATCATACCGGGAATGTGGCGATATTGCGCGGCAATTCGCCGGATTCTTTTGGAAAATGGCTGCCGGCGAAACAGGGAAACAAATCCAAAGTAATGATGCGTGTAACGATGTAACGCCCGGTAAAAATCCGGGTGATATTTCCCGGTGAACATTATCGCCAAATCGCCGCTGTCATTCCAGTTTTTCTTTTCGCCCATTTGGGAAACGACTTTTTCATAAAACGGGGTATCTTTCAATGGATAGGAAACTGAAATGCCGATATGATCCGGCAGGCATTCGCGCACAAGCTGCAACGTTTTTTGAATATCTTCAAATTCTTCACCGGTGTAGCCGTATTGCAGGAAAAATCCGACCTCAATACCATTTTTTTTCAATAACCGGGTTGCAGTTCGAATGGTATCAATCGTTTCATCTTTATCCATCGCATCGAGAATTTTTTGCGAGCCGGATTCCACGCCTAACCACACTTCCTGGCAGCCGGAGCGGGCGAGTTCTGCTGCTTTCTCTTCCGTTATCAAATCCGCACGATTTTGGCATTTATAGGGGATTTTGAAATTGAGGTGTTCCAACTCGTTGGCAAATTCTGATAGCCAGCCGTGCTTCAGGCCAAAAATATCATCGGTAACCCAAAGGTGATCTGCTTTTAATTTTGTTCCCAGGTAATAGAATTCCTGGGCAGCTTTCTTTGGTGGCACGGCTTTATAACTTCGGCCATATAACGGTTTTGCACACCAATTACAACGATAAGGACAACCGTGCGAGGTGGAGACATTCAAGGAAAAATATCCCTGGCTGGCGCGCCACATTTTTTCGTAGGGAGATAAATCCAATTTTTCCCATGCTGGCAGCGGCGTATTTTCCAATGGCAGGTTTTTTTTGATTTGTGGTTTTTGGATCAATTTACCGTTTTCCAAATAGGAAATACCATCCCAATTTGTAAAGGCATTTGAC
>CAXHHS010000696.1:0-4308 GCA_964015645.1 uncultured bacterium | reverse complement strand
TACACCAAGAAGCTCGTCGGCAGCGTCAGATGTGTATAAGAGACAGATGTTAGACGAAGATCACATAGATAATTATTGCGAAGATTGCCACATCAACCGGGATTTCGCAGCGAAACCGAGATGTGATGATTGTCATGATGAATTGAGCTACCCGGAAAGAAAACCCGGAAAGCCGGTCACATTATTAGAATAACGGTAACTATTCGGCCCCCGGTCTTCGACTCCGCTCAGACCGACAGAAAGTTGTTGTCAGTCTGAGCGGAGTCGAAGACTGAAATTAAGTGAGTTTTTTAGCCATACTTGTAATCTACGGATAATTAACGCTGGGAATAAAAATGTTTAAAAAAATCGGGTTTAAATTAATCATGGCTGTCAGTATTGCCACCATCTTGATCATCGGCATTTATGCTTACATCAATATTCATTCACAGAGCGAGGTTTTGCTGGCCGAGGTTGAGCGCCATTCTAACCAGCTTAGCGAAACCGTCATTAGCAGCACCCGATATGAGATGCTATTGAATAACCGCTCTCATATCACTGAGATCATTCAGACGATTGGCCGTCAATCGTTTATTGATGAAGTTCGAATCTTGAATAAAGAGGGAACAACAATTTATTCATCGGATTCCACTGCCATCGGGCATATTGTAGATAAAGAAGCCGAAGCGTGTTATGCCTGCCATACGGCAAACGAGCCGCTGGAAAGCCTGCCCATTATCGATCGTACCCGTATTTATAAAACCAATCCTGATTCCGCCCGGTTGATGGGAATTATTACGCCGGTTTATAGCGAGCAATCTTGCTGGGAGGCTGATTGCCATGCTCATTCTTCCGATCAAACGGTGCTGGGCGTTTTAGACGTTACAGTTTCGCTGGAGGCCATAGATAAGCAGTTAGAAGAAGCAGAATTTAAGCTGTTTTTGTTTGCGCTAATATCGATTTTAGCCCTCAGCAGCGTGCTCTGGTATTTTGTAAAACGCTGGATTGATAAACCGGTAAATGAGTTGGTTGAAGCCACTCAACATGTGGCCGGTGGTAATCTCAATTACGCAATTCAAAACCCTGGTAATGATGAATTGGGGATGTTAGCTCGATCTTTCAATAATATGACCCAAAAATTATCCGAAGCGCGGCGCCAGCTTTTTCAATCGGATAAGATGGCCTCCTTAGGCCAATTAGCAGCGGGGGTCGCCCATGAAATCAATAATCCATTAACGGGAATATTAACCTACAGCAGCTATCTCCTGAAGCGGTCGAAGAAGAACCCTGACATGCAGCGGGATTTGGAAGTCATCGTCAGGGAGACCAAACGAAGTCGTGACATTGTAAAGAGTCTCTTAGACTTTGCCCGCCAATCCATTCCCAGGAAACGCAAAGTGGATATGAATGAGCTTATCAATCGAGTGGTAAGTGTTATTGATAATCAGCTTGCCATCAATCGTATAGAGCTGGTGAAAAATTTAAGCGATCAACTACCGGGGGTGATGGTCGATGAAAATCAAATCCAGCAAGTATTGACAAATTTGATCGTCAATGCTGCCGATGCAATTGGAAAGGATGGTGGAAAGATAACGATTTCCACCGCTCGCAACAATCCTGCTTCCGATACTATTTCGCGGATTGGAAAAGCCTCATCACCTCAAAATCACAATTTCATCGAAATCAAAATAACGGACACCGGTTGCGGAATATCGGAAACAAATCTATCCAAAATTTTTGACCCGTTTTTTACCACAAAAGGCCACGAGGGAACCGGTTTGGGATTAGCCGTCGCCCGGGGGATTATCGATAATCACAATGGCACGATATCTGTTGAGAGTGAGGTTAGCAAAGGCACGACGTTTACGATCCGTTTACCCCTGGCTGAAATGAATAAGAAAGGAGGAGGCTAAACTCATTACCATATAAACACAATTTGCAACAATTATGAAACATCTACGATGTTTTTCCGAGGTATCACAGCTTATACTCCCGATTAACCTCGTAGAGGTTGCATTATTGTAATAGTAAAAATATACAAAATCATCACTCATCCTCGTAGAGGATGCACAATTAAATCTTATGAGGCGTCCAAATGCATAAACAGGTTGATATTCTTGTAATCGATGATGAACAGATTGTTATCGACTCAATCCGAAAAACGTGCGCTGCGGAAGGCATGTTGGTTAATTCCGCCCTGGACGCGCTAACCGCCCTGGCTGATATTGAAAAGACAGCGTACCGGTTAATCATCTGCGATGTTATTATGCCGAATTTAGACGGGTTTCAATTTTTAGCCAGACTACAGGCGCGGCAAAACCATACGCCGGTTATTATTACATCCGGGTATACAACGATTGAAAATGCGGTAAAATCGCTAAATAGCGGCGCAATTGATTTTTTGGCAAAACCGTTCACAGTCGATGAATTATTGAGTGTCGTTTATCGCGGGCTTAAATATGCTGAGATTCAACGCTTTAGCAACATCACGGATTCTAATTCCCACAAAATAGATATGCCGCTTATCTATGTTACCTGCCCGCCAAAATATTTTCGTTTGGGTTATACCACCTGGCTGTGCCAGGAGCATGATGGTTTTGTTAAAATCGGTGTTACGGATTTGTTTTTACACACGATAAGTGCGATCAACCAAATCACCTTTTTTAACCCGGATGAAGAGATTGTCCAGGGCAATATTTGCGCCTATTTTGAAACTGCTGGCAACTTAATTCACCAAGTTTTATCACCGGTTAGCGGCAGAATTATTTCAAAAAACGATGCGCTCCTTAACGAGCCGGACCTCATTATGAAAGATCCTTATTTTGAAGGATGGCTATATACTGTTGTTCCAGCAAACCCGGATTATGAAATAAAACATCTAACGCCATGCAGCGCGGATTGATGTTAAATATCACAATAAATACCTCACTAACCCCGCTCAAAGGGAGCGGAAGGAGGTCAATATGTCAATCTTAATATTTATTTTAGCGATTATCATCTTTGTATTAGCGGATGTTCTCATTCGCATGATTCATAAAAGAATTTCCGAAAAACGGATGCTTCAAGAAAGAAGAGAAGCGCTTGAGGTCAGCCTGAAACTGGATTTCAGCCGGGAAGCGAAAACCTTAAAGCGGGTGGAAGTGGAAAATCCCAAGGCCAAAATCTTAGCGATAGATGATGAAGAAATCATCCTGGATAGTTTCAGAAAAATCCTGGTCCTGGATGGATATTCAGTAGATACGGTTGAATCCGGCAAAGAGGCCCTGGGCCTGCTGCAAACCCATCATTACGATTTTGCTTTTGTCGATCTCAAGATGCCGGAAATGAATGGCGTGGAAGTCTGCAAAAGCATCAAACATCTGAGACCGGATATCGATGTGATTATCATTACCGGCTATGCTTCAATTGAATCGGCAGTGGAGACGATGAAATTTGGCGCTATGGATTACGTGCAAAAACCATTTTCGGAAGATGAATTGCTGGCGATGGTTAAGAAGTCCCTTTTTATACGGCAAGACCGAATCAAAAAACAACTCAAGCCCAAAGTACATATTACCCATTTACCCGGTGTAGAACGGCATAATGGCGGCGAATTCGCGATCCCCGGTGGCGTTTTTATTTCCGAAGGCCATTGTTGGGCCAATGTTCAGCAAGACGGTACCGTAAGTATTGGTATTGACGATTTTGCAAAAAAGTTGATTGGAAGAATCGATAACATTGAATTTCCGAATTTGGGAATGGCCGTTAAAAACGGGCAGCCTTTATTTACCATCAAACAAGGAAACCGGTCAATATCCGTAAATTCTCCAATCAGCGGCAAGGTCGTCAAAACGAATACAAGTTTAGCTAACAATTTTGACTCCCTGGATATGACGCCTTATGAAAAAAATTGGATTTGTATGATCGATGCTGAAAATCTTGCAACGGAGATAAAGGAATTAAAGATCGGCCAAAGCGCCGTTTCCTTTTACCTGGATGAAATAGACCGTTGCCAACAACACATTAAGAAATTATTGGAAAGTCAAAAGGATTCAGGGGAATTATCGCCGCGTACAAACGGATTATTTTTAGGAGAATTTGAAAAATTGGATGATAAGAATTGGCAAAAAACGGTTCGTCTATTTTTTAATCGATAGCTCGAAACGCCCAAAAATATTAGAAAGATTATAAAAAGGAGGTAGGAAAATAGGGAGATGTAGAGAGTAAAGATAAAAGGAATACGCGAATCAGATGATTGGGAAAACAGTCTGATACCCTGGTTCCACAAAAAATAGAGGTTGAAATCTGTCTCTTATACACATCTCCGAGCCCACGAGACTCCATTGCATC
>CAXHHS010000695.1:0-4310 GCA_964015645.1 uncultured bacterium | reverse complement strand
CGCCGTTTTTTGCCCATTTTACAGCATCAGAGGCATTAAAAACCACTCTACCGGCGGCAGCGCCGGGGCCGGCGTTTAAGGCTTTGGTTAACAAATGGCCGTTATCAATCGCTTCTATTTTTTGTGAGGGATTAAAAATGGGGCGGAGCAATTGGTTTAATTGATCCGGTTCGACACGCATCAAGGCTTCTTCTTTGGAAATAACACCTTCTTCTACCAAATCCACGGCAATGCGGAATGCTGCAAAACCGGTTCTTTTGCCAGTGCGGGTTTGCAACATCCACAAGCGGCCTTTTTGGATGGTAAATTCCATATCCTGCATGTCGCGATAATGCGCTTCCAGTCTTTGGCAAATGCCTTCAAATTCTTTATAAACTTCCGGCATGTCATCTTGTAAACGAGAAATTTTGTGGGGCGTGCGGATACCGGCAACCACATCCTCGCCCTGGGCATTAATCAGGTATTCGCCGTAGAGCACTTTTTCACCGGTGGCGGGGTCGCGGGTAAATGCAACGCCGGTGCCGCAATCTTCCCCCATATTTCCGTAGACCATGCTTTGCACATTAACAGCTGTCCCCCACTCGCCGGGAATACTATTTAACTGCCGGTACACAATTGCGCGCTCATTATTCCAGGAACCAAACACTGCACCAACTGCGCCCCAAAGTTGATCCATGGGATCTTCCGGGAAAGGCTTTCCGGTTCTTTCTAAAATAGCGGCTTTAAACTCGCCGACCAATTCTTTCAAATCATCAGCGCTTAATTCGGTATCGTTCTCGACGCCGCGAGCAGCTTTTTTAGCTTCAAGCAATTCTTCGAACGGGTCTGCATCATCTTCCGTTTCCGGTCTCATTTCCAATACAACATCCCCATACATTGCCACAAACCGGCGGTAGGAATCATAGGCAAAACGCGGGTTGTCAGTTTGTTTTATAACACCCTGGACGGTCGTATCGTTTAAGCCTAAATTTAATACCGTATCCATCATTCCCGGCATCGAAACCCGGGCACCGGAGCGAACCGATACTAACAGGGGATTTTCTACGTCGCCAAATTTTGCGCCCATTACTTCTTCTACTTTATGCAATGCTTCCATTACCTGGTTGGATAATTCTTCAGGATAGGAAAGGTTGTTATCGTAATAATATGTGCATACTTCCGTGGAAATTGTAAAACCGGCGGGAACCGGAATATTCAGATTGGTCATCTCTGCAAGATTGGCTCCTTTACCCCCAAGCAGATTTTTCATTTCGGCGCTGCCTTCCGCTTTTCCGGAGCCGAAAAAATAAACGTACTTCTCAGACATAAAATCCTCCTTTAAGTGCATAAAAATTTAGAATCATTATATTAATAATTACGAATATCCGATTTAAAATAATCGTGATTTGTGAATCAAAATTCGACATTTAAATCTTATTTCATCCTTGGGAGATTTGGTTATCAATCGTATTGAAATCTCGCTTTAGAAAATATCCAAACAACATTTTAAAACCCCATAATTTAAGCGTGAACGCACAGCTCTGCAAAAGAATAAAAAAAAGCAAATAAAAAATGTGTTTTATTCCACAATACGGAAATTATTCAAGGAATAGAAAAAAGTGCTCAGGTGTTTTTGTGTTTTCCATAAGGAACCACTTACGTGGCAAGTGTTCAAGCTTGGAGAGAACTTAACCACTTGAGCACATTAGCACTTCAACACTATATCATTCTTGGAATCTAAAACCGGTAATTGTATATTCCTTCAAAAAATTTGAAAGAGGTAAAATGGCTTATAATCGGATTGTTGTTGATGCGATGGGTGGAGACTACGCACCGGAAGAGATTGTGAAAGGCGCTTTGGCTGCTTGTGAGGAGAGTAAATCGATACACTGCATTTTTGTGGGCGATGAAGTTAAAATATGGGATTACCTGGAAGACACCAAACTTCCCGATGAACGCTGGCAAATCATTCATACGCCGGATTATATTAGCATGGAAGACAATCCGAAAGAAGCGGTTGTTGAAAAATCCAATGCCTCCATCAATATTGCCGCCGGTTTAATCCGCGATAATAAAGGCGATGCCCTGGTAAGCGCCGGCAGCACCGGGGCAATAATAATGGCTTGTTCCCGGGTGATTCCGAGAATGGCCGGTATTGAGCGCGGCGTTTTAGCTGCCCCGCTGCCGGCAATGAAGCAAAAACGTAACGATCCCGGTTTTACAATTATTTTGGATGTTGGTGCAACCATTCACTGCACGGCCAACCAGTTAGTCAGTTTTGCAATTATGGGAATTCATTATTTGCAAGAAATTATGGAGGTCAAAAACCCGCGAGTCGCGTTGCTGAATATCGGGGAAGAAGAAACCAAAGGCCACGATGTGTTGATTGAAACCAACAAACTGCTTCGCGCTACGAAACAGTTTAATTTCATCGGCAATATTGAAGGTAAAGACATTATGCACGGTGTGGCAGATGTGATTGTTACGGAAGGAATTACCGGAAACATTGTTTTGAAGGGCCTGGAAGGAATGGCGGAAATGTTTATGAAAACCGGCAAGGATATCTGGAGAAAAGGAGTGCTCTCTAAAATGGGTATTGCAATGCTGGCGCCGGCCTTAAAAAGAGTGAAAAAGCAGTTCGATTACACTGAATACGGAGGCGCACCAATTCTGGGTTTTCGAAAATTAGCCATCAAAGCACATGGGCGCTCCAAAGCGAAGGCAATTAAGAATGCGGTGCTGCTTGCCGAAAAATCTGCTAAAAGCAATTTGGTGCCGGGAATGGAGGCATCGATGAAAGAATTTTATATGAGTATGTTTGAAAGGGAATAAGGGTGAAGGCAAAAGGAAGAAGGATAAAACGGGTTGATTTTTTATTCTTCATCCTTTATTCTGTATAAATACAGGGTCTTTGATAATTTTTGCAGTCAATTATGGAAAAATAGGCTACGTGCTTTCTAAAACCCTTTCAGGGTTTGTTTGCCGATTTCCTTTATCCCAGGGTTCGCTAAAAGACAGCGAACCCTGGGCTTTGTTGTAAAACCGCTTCGCGGTAATTAAATGCGCTGAAGGCGCTATAGACCAAAGCCCAGGGTTCGGCGTTGTTTTACCGAATCCTGGGGCTGTCAGTTTAAAAAACAAACCCTGAAAGAGTTTCAGAAAGAACGACGACAAAAATTCTCAGAGACCTGATGATAATACATCTTTCATCCTTTAAAATAAGGAGCTTATGAATGCCGGAATTAACCCAAGACCATGTCAGATCGCTATTGTCTAAAATAGAATATCCCGGGTACACTGCCGACATCATTTCGTTTGGTGTGGTGAACGATATTAAAATTCAAGGGAACCGGGTAACCATTAATTTAAAATTTAATACCAGCAATTCTGATACAAAATCTAGCGTCAAAAAAAGCATTCAAGAATTGCTGAAAGCGGAATTGCCGGATAAACGGATTATGGTGATGGAAGGCATTCCCACTATGCCAACACCGGGCATCAATAAACCGAACGATCCCTGGGCCGGGCGCTCCGCAATTCCGAATGTGAAAAGCGTTGTCGCAGTGGCATCCGGGAAAGGCGGCGTCGGGAAGTCCACCGTTAGCACGAACCTGGCGATTGCACTGGCAAACGAAGACTTGAAAGTCGGTTTGCTTGACAGCGATATTTACGGCCCCAGCGTGCACATTATGATGGGCGTAACGGAAAAACCGATGGTAAGCCCGAATCAAAAACTAATGCCGATTGAAAAATTCGGTATTAAAATGATGTCGATGGGATTTATCCTCGATAAAGACACCCCGGTTATTTGGCGCGGGCCGATGGTGATAAAAGCGGTGGATCAGTTCCTGAAAGATGTTGAGTGGGGCGAGTTAGATACGCTGCTAATCGATTTGCCGCCCGGCACCGGCGATGCCCAATTAAGCCTGGTTCAAAAAACGCAGGTGAGCGGTGTGGTAGTAGTTACAACCCCGCAGGAAGTTTCCCTGGTGGATGCCCGGCGGGGGTACCAGATGTTCCGTAAATTGAATATCCACACCTTTGGCATTATTGAAAATATGAGTTTTTATACCAATACGCACACTGATGAACCGGTCTATATTTTTGGCAAAGGCGGTGGATTAAAAGCAGCACAGGAACTTGGCGTACCATTTTTAGGCGAGGTTCCCATTGAACCGGAAGTCGCGGAAGCCGGCGATACCGGTATCCCGATTGCCGCCAAAAACCCGGATAGCGAGGCGGCAAAAGCCTTCCAAAACCTGGCTAAATTGTTGATTGAACAGGGGTTGCTGGAGCGCATCCCGCAGTAACATACACGTTACCTTTAACTT
>CAXHHS010000694.1:0-4313 GCA_964015645.1 uncultured bacterium | reverse complement strand
CGCTTCTAGCGGCAGTCATTTCAAGCCACCGCCTCTGGCGGTGGTAATTGACTTTTAAAATAAGCTGTTAATCGAAAGTATATTGTCTTATTCATTCGTTTTGGCTAACTTGCGGACATAAGTTTAAGTTTTACTACAAATAGACTGCGCCGAAATCTTACCGGTGACTATGGTGTTAAATTCAGAATTACCACACATCAGTAAAATTGATAACATTTTGTTGGAGACAAGAGATGGTGCGAAAAAGCATGCCCATGCTTCTGCTATGGATAATGATCTTTCAATTTTTACCCTTTAATTTACCTGCCCAAACTAAAACATTTGAGAATCCGCCGGTTTTATTCCCGGAAGCCCTCAGCCCGCGTATTGCCAATTATGATATTGATGTTAAGTTGGATAGCAAAACGAATATGCTGTATGGCCGGGAAATTTTAACCTGGCGAAACACATCTCAAGATGCGATTAACGAGTTGCAATTACATTTGTATTTAAATGCCTTTCGCAATAGCCAATCGACATTTATGTTAGAGAAAGGTCGCCGTTTTACCGGTTTGCGTGATGAGAAAGACGGTTGGGGATTTATCGAAGTAAACCGCATTCTAAAATTGCCGCAACCCTACAAACCGGGCAGCCAAAAATTGTTACCGTTTTTTTCTGCGTCGCAAGAAGTTTCCGGGTTAGATTTAACTTCGGCAATGGAATATATCCAGCCGGATACTCCAGAACATACTGAGGATAAAACAGTACTGCGTGTGCCGTTACCGGAACCATTAAATCCCGGCGAAACAATCTCTCTTTATTTCGATTTTACAGCGAAATTGCCGCATCCGCCCTACGCCAGAACCGGCGCGTATAAGGAATTCTTTTTTGTCGCACAATGGTTTCCCAAAACCGGCGTTTATGAAGAAGATGGTTGGAATTGCCATCAATTTCATACTAACTCGGAATTCTATGCTGACTTTGGTGTGTACAATGTTTGGATGACGGTGCCATCAGAAAACCGGTTAGGTGCAACCGGAATACGAGTTGGTGAGCCGCGCGATAATGGCGATGGTACGGCAACTCATTTTTATCACGCCGAGGATGTGCATGATTTTGCCTGGACTACCAGCCCGGAGTTTATCGAATTTTCCGGGAAAGCCCAGGATGTAGAAATTCGCGCCCTGATGCAGCCCGATCATGAAGAGATGGGGCATCGCCATATCGAAGCCGCAAAGGTAGCGGTGGAATATCATCAAAAATGGTACGGGGATTATCCTTACCCAAATGTAACAATTGTAGACCCACGTCGTGGTGCGCGCGCGGTTAGCGGAATGGAATATCCCACGTTCTTTACAGTTGGCACTCGTTATGGGCTGCCGGAGAACGTCCGGCTTTTGGAAGTAACGCTCATACACGAATTTGGCCACAATTACTGGTACGGAATGCTCGCCTCTAATGAGTTTGAAGAAACCTGGCTGGACGAAGGCATTAACACGTATACGGATTTTCAAATTATGAATGATAATTATGGCCCGGAAGGGGATATGATCGATTTGTTCGGGATAAAAATTAATTTAATCGATGGGCGGCGGGCCTCTTACCTGTTTGTCTCCGATATTGAACCGACCGTAAAAAACGCCTGGGAATATTATTCTAATGGCAGCTACGGTGTAAATTCTTATTCCAAACCGGGTATTATTTTAAAAACGCTTCATAACTATCTCGGCGCAGATACGATGCGCGCAATAATGCGCGAATATCTCGACCGGTGGAAGTTTAAACATCCAACCTCGCAAGATTTTGTAGATGTTGCCAGCGATGTTGCCGGTAAAGATCTCAACTGGTTTTTCGATCAGGCACTTTACACAAATGCAGTGCTTGATTATAAAGTTGGCCGCATTTTGAGCCGGAAAATAACCTCTCCCAAAGGGTTTGATTACGAATATTCCACAACTGATGAACACAGCCTTTCCGAAATCTCCAGTAGTGATAATGATTCTATAACAGTATCGGCAGTAGTTTCCGATTCCGTGGCCGAAGATGATGAGCAATCGGAATTATATGCCAGCACGGTTTACGTGCGCCGGGCAGGCGATTTTAAATTCCCGGTGGAAGTCGAAATCGTATTTGAGGATGGCGAAGTTGTAAACGAAACCTGGGATGGTCAGGATTTCTGGAAACGCTTCGATTACATAAAACCCGCTCGACTGGCATTTGCCACCGTTGACCCGCTCAATAAAGTAACGCTCGACATCAATTATACCAATAATAGTAAAGCGATGAGTAAACATTACCTGGGTGAGAATAAACTCGCGGTTCGCTGGTTATTCTGGATACAGTTTTTGATGGATCAACCGGATTTCTTAAACTTGTTTACGATGATCGGGGGCTAAAATGGTATTTGCAAACTTGATTGCCGGTTTCGCCCAAATGTGGGCAAATAAGCGTGTGGTATTGATTTATTATTTTACGAACCTCTTTTTAGGTATTATTGTAATGTTGCCCTTTTATGCCACCGTTAGTGATTTTATCGATAGAAGCTTAATGGGCAAACGGCTGGGTGGTGCATTCGATATCAATTTCTTGTTTGAACTACTTCGCAATAACCCGGGTTTTGGGAAAACAACGCTTATAATGGCTTTCTCCGGTTTTATGGTCTATTCACTGGCAAACCTGTTCCTTTCCGGGGGAGCATTTGCTACCTTTGCAGGCAGCGGACGCTATTCGCCGCATGAGTTTTGGGGAGCGGCTGCCGCTTATTTCGGTCGTTTTACTCGGCTGGTTATGTGGAGCGTGCCGTTGGTTATTGCATTTTTCCTGGTTCAGTTCCTGGTAAAAGAATTACAAGATCTTATTTTTGGCTCCGATGCCTATGAATACATAACCTATTGGGGGAATTGGTTTCGCCTGGCGCTGCGCGGCATTTTTCTAATGATATTTTTTCTCATTATTGACTTCGGGCGAATTTACACGATTTTAACCGGCGAAACGGTGATGCGAAATGCCATCTGGCAGGGCGCCCGTTTTACCTTCAAGAATTTTCGCCGGGCCTTTACATTGGGATTTACTGTTTTTCTGATCGGCGTTATCGGGTTAATGATTTACAATCCCGTTGCCAACTTCTTCAACGCACCGAACGGTCTTATTGTCGCCTTATTATTTATTTGGCAGCAATTGTTTATCATGTTTCGCATGATGCTGAGGCTGAGCCTTTATTCGGGCGAAATATACCTATACAAAGGCTTAAACGGCGAGGTTCTTCCACTCATTGCCGAAAAGGAGATAGAAGCGGAACCAGTGAAAGAATCGAAGGAATCCGAAGAAGGGTTAAGCGCTTGAAGTATCAAAATGAATCCTTACCTCAAAAGTGCCTGGCAATCTCCAACCGCATATAATTATCCTTTCGGAATCCGTACAAAAATCCTCCGGGCGAAGTATTCAAAAAACTGCGAATCTCCAGTTCCAGGCGGTAGCTGTCGCCAAGGCGGCGGCTGGCTTCCAGGTTAAAAAAGATGCTGCCGTTTTCGCGATCAATAACGCCGCCGGCGAGGAGGTCGGTGCTTTGCACATCGTTGAAGGCCAGTCGGGCGCCGATAAAAATATCATCTTGAAAAGCGGTTGGCGCAAATTGGGTGTTGTCGCGGCTGTCGTGGAGGTATTCGGTTAAAACGCCAATATCGATACCGCTGTTTTTTATATTGGGAAATGTATATTCGAACCCGGCGGCAATCGCGCCAAAACGATTGCTCTTTCGCTCGCGGGTAATCGCTTCCAGTTTCCAAAGCCAGCCGCCTTTAGTGTATTGCAAATCCATGCTGCTTTGGTTAATCAAATCGTAATTGGGAATAAATACCGGGTTGCCTTCTTCGTCAAAACCGGGGGCAAGCAGCGGATCGCGGCCAGTGCCGGAAAAATGGGCGAGTCCGATATCAAAATCGCCCAGGGTGTGCGACCAGCGAACTGCCCAATCGATGTGCTTTTCTTCGGCAGCGGATTCGTAAACGGCTTGATCGGTATCTACCGGAAGCGGAAACCGCAAACGCCCCTCAATGCCGGGAAAAGTCCTTTCCCGAAATCCTACTAATAAATATAAATCCAGCGTTCCCCAATCCTGGATGTAGGTAAAATTTACCATCGGCTGGCCAAGTTTTTCCTCGCCGTCGAGATTTTCCACCTGGTCGGTTTGGTTGATAATATCGACCAAATGCAGCGACTCCGTTACGCCCCAAAATACCCGTCGAAGGCCGGCGCGTAATTCCCAGGTGCTGCCGACCATCTGCCAGTATCTGTCTCTTATACACATCTGACGCTGCCGACGAGCTTCTTGGTGT
>CAXHHS010000693.1:0-4318 GCA_964015645.1 uncultured bacterium | reverse complement strand
CTGGAGCGGTGATCTTAGCGGCACCACCAATCCGACAACGATAACGATGGATGGCAATAAGAGCGTCACTGCCAACTTCAGCACCTCCGGTGGTGGAGGCGGCGGCCAGGTAGTTTATGAAGAAACCGTCACCGGCGGCGCTACAGAAGCAACATCCGTAACGACCAGCGGAAATGTAACGGCAGTTGCCGGCGATCTCTACCTCGCAGCAGTAGTGACCAAAAACCTTACCGCTGTCATCTCGGTCGAAGGTCTCGGCCTCAGCTGGTCTTTGGTGAGAGCACAATGCTCCGGCCGCAGCAATACCGGCGTGGAAATCTGGATGGCAATGGGAACGCCCAACGGCGATGGCCAGGTAACAGCGAATTTGGCCAGCACACCTTCCAACTCCATTATCGCTGTAACGCGCTATTCCGGAGTAGATGCCGTCAACCCAATTGGCACCATCCTTTCCGGGAACACCCTCGGCTTGAATGGCGCTTGCACCGGCGGTTTGGATAGTGACGCTTACACCTTCAACTTCTCAACGACGGCCTCGACTTCCCTGGTCTATGGTGCGATTGCCCTGCGCAACCGTCGCCACACGCCAGGCGCAGATTACACCGAACAAGGTGAATTTGTGCAAGACGGCGCATTGGGCGGTGATAAAGCAACCCTGGCAATCCAGGATCGGGAAGTGGCCACACCTTCCACAGTCAGTCTGGATGGTACCTTCAACAAAACCGTAGACTGGGCAGTAGTCGGCATCGAAATTCGCTCCAGTGGCACGACTAAGATGAGCTTCCTGCCGGAGAGCAGCGGCATCATCGTTGCGGAAACCCGCGAAGACAACCAGCGCAGCAACGATTTTGGAAAATCTTCACACGGCGGCAGCGAAAGCAGGGGAACGGTTCAATCCAACACGGTTGCCAATCACTACTGGAAATTTAACGTGGTGGGTATTAACAACGGCATCGTGGAGTCAGCGACCTTGCGGTTCTACATCGAAAATAATCATTCGGAAGACCTCTCCGCCTACCGCGTCGCCAACGAATACGAAGGCAGCCGCGAAGCCTGGAAAGCCGGTGGATTAACCGGCAGCAATGCCCCGGTGATTAAAGCCGAAGCATTGAGCACTGCCAGGTCAGCAGCGATTACCGATGGTTGGATTGAATTGGATGTCACTGATGCCATCACCGTCAACGGCCAGTACAGCTTTGCAGTGCCAGCCGGTTCAAACAGCCGCATCGCGCATCTTTCCGCCACCGGCGATGTGCAAACCCAGCTTCGGGTAACAGTCGTGGAAGACAGCCTGGCAACACCAACGGTAGAACCGTTTGATCTGGCCCTCATCCCGGATGTTGCCGCACCGGAAGCCTATCAAACCGCTTCCGTGCCCGACAAGTTGATGCTTGGCCCCAACTACCCGGAACCCTTCAACCCGGAAACCACGCTGCAATATGCTCTGCCAGAAGCAGCAAAAGTGCGGATTGAAATCTTCAATGTATTGGGTCAGCGAATTCGCAAGCTGGTGGATGACAACCAATCCGCCGGTTTTAAAGAAGCGATTTGGGACGGCCGCAACGACTTTGGCAACAAGGTTGGTTCGGGCGTCTACTTCTTCCGCCTGAAGGTCGGCAGCCAGAAGTTAGTTGGTAAGATGACGCTTCAGAAGTAAATAAAGACGAATATCGAACAAGAAATCAGGAATGTCGAATATTGAAGGTAAAAAACTTCGGTATTCGACATTCCTTGTTTGATATTCGATATTAGGAATTGCTTCAATTTCAGCTATAATGCTCAAAAAGTAGAGTTAACGTTTCCCTCCTCAGTACAAACAGCCATTATTTGATCTTTATTTCCCGAATCGATACAGTCTGATGACTCGATAAGTGCTTGCAATGACTTCACATCATTTTCATCCAGGGGAAGATTTTTAGCGATTTGCTGAAGCTGGCCGAGTTCCTGGGATAACTTCGCTCGCTGCTCCAGAAGATAGTTAAATTGGGCATCACAAGCCGGAATTGGAGAGGGGTATGCTCGAATCTCATCAACAACGCGAGACCGTTTTGCCTCCAGCTGATCGATCAAGGCGTTTAAGATGGAATCCAACGATAGTGAGTCAGGCCGGTTGCTGGATTCGATAGAGGCGTTTTTAGGTTGCATCTGTGATTTTCCTTTAAACTAATTTTTACTTTACTCTCTGAATATTAGTTTGTATTCGGCGATACCTGAAATACTCTCCTAATATGGTTGATGGAACCATTACGATCAAGTAGCTTATTTTGTATAATATTTCAAACACCCCTCATTTGTAATCCACCCAATTGCCAGATTGAAAAATATGCTTTTTTTATATATATTAGTCGAATCGGTATAAATTGCGTATGTTGAGCGAAGCAACTGAGATAAATTTATTTCCAGGAGGATTTATGTACCGGATGGTTTTGATTGTTATGATAGTGATAGTTGCACTTACATCGGGGATATTTGCAGCGGATGGAACATTGCAGGGAAAAGTGGTAGATCAGGAAAGTGGAGAGCCATTGGTAGCGGCAAACGTTAGCATTCAAGGTACGATTTTAGGAGCGGCAACCGATGTCGATGGCGTTTACCTGGTTGTGGGAATTCCGGAAGGGCGCTATACGATTGTTTTCTCCTACGTGGGATATGGCGAAAAACTCATCAACAATATTGAAATTAAAGCCGGAGAGGCCAGAATACTGGATGCCGGTTTATCACCCACTGCGGCGAATTTAAACCCGGTTACGGTTAGCGCATCCCGGCGACCGGAAAAACTGCTGGAGTCGCCCGCCAGCGTTAGCGTAATGGATGCAACCGAAATCGAAAGCCGCATTGTCACTACCCCATCGGAACATCTAAAATCGATGACCGGGGTAGAGGTTGTCACCACCGGCCTAAACCAATCGATTGTGACCGCGCGGGGATTTGCCAGCGTTAATACCGGCGATTTGCTCTCGCTAGTGGATAACCGAATTGCGCGGGTTCCTTCGGTGCGAATTAATGATTACCGGGTCATCTCCACATCCAATGAAGATGTGGAACGGATTGAAGTGGTGTTAGGCCCTGGTTCCGCGTTATACGGCCCCAATAGCGCCAACGGTGTTTTTCACATGCTAACCAAGTCGCCGTTTGGTACAGAGGGTACAACTGTTAGCATTGGCGGCGGGCAGCGCGATATGCTGATGGGGTCTATTCGCCATGCCGGAAGTTTTAGCGATAAACTCGGTTACAAATTTACTGCCGGGTATTACAAAGGAACGGATTTTGAATATCGTGATCCGGTAGAGGTTCAGGCGCGGCAGGCTGCTATCGACCAGGGTGCAGACCCTGACACACTATTGATCGGCGCCCGGGATTTTGATGTCAATAAAATCTCCTTCGAAGCGCGGCTCGACTACCGTTTTAACCCGGAAACGATGTTAATTCTAAATAGCGGATTTAACCGCGGCAGTGCCATTCAACTGAGCGAGGCCGGCGCCACCCAAACCGTCGATGGCGATTACGTTTTTTTCCAGGGACGATTTAAGCACAAAGACCTTTTTATCCAGGCATTTTTAAATAAAAATAATGCCGGCGATACCTTTTTGCTGCGTACCGGCCAGCCGGTGGTAGAAAGTTCCAGTTTGTTTGTAACACAGTTACAGCATTCTTACGCCCTGGGCGAACAGCAATTGTTTACCTATGGCGCGGACGTTTTGCTAACCCGTCCCAATACTCGCGGCACGGTAAACGGTATTAATGAATCGAATGATAATATCAACGAAATTGGCGCCTATTTGCAATCCGAAACCCAATTATCCTCCGCTTTAAAATTTGTTGCGGCGTTGCGCGTTGATCATCATAACCGGTTGGATGAGCTAAACTTATCGCCTCGTGCGGCATTTGTCGTTAGCCCTTCTTCCACCAGTACTTTTCGTGCCACTTATAACCGGGCATTTAATACCCCTTCCACCATCAATCTCTTTTTGGATTTGTTAGGGGCGTCGGTTACAACAGCGTCGGCGGTGCCGCCGGATCAATTGGATACCTTATTACCGTTTATCGGAGAAACCTTGTTTAATGTTCGTATTCTTGGTACACCTGCCGATGGGTATAATTTTAATTTTGCCCCGGATGGCCGGGCGCAGATGGTCTCAGCATATGGCAATGTGTTAGCAGAGGACGGGCTTATCGCTTCGCCGAATGCCTACTTGCCGCCGGATGTAAACCCGGTTTGGCCGGCCATTCGTCGCTTGAGCATCGAGGGCGCCCCGGATGCGGTTACCCGGAATTTGTTAGAGGCGACGTTACCGGAGCAATTAAACACCCCGGTTCC
>CAXHHS010000692.1:0-4320 GCA_964015645.1 uncultured bacterium | reverse complement strand
CTTCAGCAAGCTCAAAACCTGAATCTAATATTAGGGCCGTTCCATACATTTGGCTTGCCGCCACAAACTCCCCCTGCAACTCATAAATCCTCCCCAACCGGTAATACGCCCAAACCAGCTCCGGATTGCAATTAAACGGATGGCATTCGATGTAGATTTTTAGGCATTCCCGGGCAAATTCAAGTTCGATTTTCAGATGGAGGGCGGATTGCCCAATGGCAGCATGTGCCGGCAGAAAATCGGGATTATCGGAGATAACATCTTTAAAGATCGCATGAGCGACGGGATAGTCATCCATTTCCTGGTAGATAACGCCCTGCTGGTAAAGCGCACTTGCCTTTGCAGAAGGAATTTGCTGCGCTGCCTGCTGGCAAATTTCCAGCGCTTTTTCGTAGGCTTTGGTTTTTACATATACGTCTGCCAGGGATATATAAAACTGGACTTCATTAGGATATTGGTCAATGGCAGCAAGATATACTTTCTCGGCCGCTTCATATTTTTCTTCTAACAAATGGATTTGACCGAATGCTTTAAACCCTTCCCAGGGATTCATTCGACGAAGCGCTTCTGCCTGCGCATTTGCTTTGCCCTTTCCGCCGCCAAAAATTCCCGGAACCCGCATGTAATATAAAATTAAATCGTGGCGGGCAAGGGCGTTGGCAGAATCGATTTCCACTGCTTTTTCCAGGTTGCGTTTGGTTTTGTGGGCATAAAAGGGTTTTTTAAAGATACTGGATTTTAGCCCTTTCCGCGCATACGCCCGCCCCAGCCAGAGATGGTATTCGGATATGCCCTCCTCCAAATCCACCGCTTTTTTTAACCAATCGGTTGCCAGGTCCATATCGCATTCCTGGTAAAAAATTCTACCCAGGAAGTAGGCCGCCCGGGAGTTTTCGGGATATAGTTCGATTATTTCAGTAAAGGCTTCTTTGGCTGAATTAAACTCTCCCACCTCAAAAAAATATATGGCCGTTTCGATATCTGCCTTCCCGTTAGAGAACAACAATCCTGTTGTAACTACAACGGCTATGAGCACGACAAAACAGCTTTTAAATATACGATTCACGTACAATCCATCCTTGTTTTTTGCTGCTCAAATTTATCTTACTGTTCGCTGGAAGAATACTATCTTTTATAATTTTATAATTCCGTGATAAATTTGCGAAGCCCGGCATCGACGAAAAACGCGTCAACACCGGGCTTCGCAAATTTTGGTCAAAGAAGAATTGTTTTTGTAAAGTATAAGTTCCCTTTTAAAGGGGGATGTCAAACAACATTTCTCTATAAGAATAGACTGAAATCCTTTGCTACCCAATCATTCGTTTCAACGTTAACAACGTAATCTCGCGCGGTATCAGGCGAATGGGGATTCCGGCAACGCCGACACCAACGTTGACATAAAGCTGTTTTTCGTTTTCGATATAAAGGCCCTCCAGGTAGCGATGGAAATATCGAATGGGGTTTACTTCCAACCCCAAATGTTCGCCGATTACCTGGCCGCCGTGAGTATGCCCGGAAAGCGTTAAATCGATACCGGCCTGCTGCGCTTGCGGGAAAAATGCCGGGCGGTGAGAAAGTAATATTTTGAATGAATCTGGATGTATATTTTCCATCGCCGTTTTTAGATCGGCATAGTCGGCGAAACCGCGGCCAGCATCATCAACACCAATAATCGACACAAGTTCATCGTTTATCATCAGCGATTCGTGGGCGTTATTTAACATCCTGACGTTTTTTTGCCGCAATGCCGCACTCACTTTGTTTATACTGGCAAAATGATCGTGATTGCCGAGGCAGCCGTAAATGCCATAATCTGATCGCAACATACCGGCAGTTTTGTGAATCGCCGGAATCTCTCCATTGGATGTATCGATAAAGTCCCCGGTCATTGCGATTACGTTAGGATGCAGCGAATTGACGATTTCAAAAATTTCCCGAATTTGGTGCTCGGTCATAAACGCGCCGGAATGGATGTCGCTGATTTGAGCGATGGTAAGTCCCTCTAATCCCACCGGTAGATTGGCAAAATATAATGGAACCCGGTTTACCCGGTAATCTCTGGATGTCGATAATGCACCGATTACCGGAACTCCAAACGATGCCGCAGCCAATGTTTTACCTCCGAACAGCAAAAACCGCCTGCGTTCCGGGTCGAAACGATTTTCTGCCAGGGTTTTGGTTTGCGGTTGTCGTTTGTTCTGCGAAGAGAACTTAACAAGTAAACCTCTGATTTTATTAAAGATATGACCAATAAAAACAAATACTCTCTGCAAGATCAACAATAGTAACGCAGTCAAGTTCATTGCTGTAAAGACACCGGAAAAGTAAATAACTGATTGAGCAAATGTTGTATCGTAGCCACCGGCTCTAATCCAGAACAGTCGAAATACAACCGCCGTATTCGCTATAATTAATATTGCACCCAGCAGACTTTTTAACAATGTTTGTTGTTTAGAGGATTTTGAATTGAGCCACTGTGAAAACTGCTTCCACCAATTCCATTGTACGAATCCAAATACCAAAAGGTAAACGATAAAAACGAGGATCATGCGCATAAATTTATTTCCTTAACTTCTTTGCGGGGTCAACTTTATCAGAATTTATTATATGACCTTAATCACGCCAACATTCCCAATTGTAGTATAATTGTAACACTGTCAAGCGACAGATATTGACATTCGACTTTTGATCTATTGCATACCAACTATTTACACCTGTAAAGGTTTCAAGTAAAAAAAATAGATTTTCGGCCCTTTACGACGGAACGATTTTTGTTTGGCGGGCTAATAATTCATTCGATTATGGCACGAATCCCGCCTTCGAATATTCAAGCGTAAATACATACTTAATAGTAGTTCCAGTCGACCCTAAATTGCGAGGATAGGAAAAAATGCGTGCAGTGACACGAGAGACGATTATATTTCACTTTACAATATATATAGTTTGTTTTTTAGCGAATTTTGCTTCAGCCCAAATAGGAATTTGGACTTCGGAAGACGAATTATCGGATATTCCGAAGTCAGGTCCAGCCTGGGAAGCCGTGCTGAACGCCGCAGATGAAGCCGATCCGGATAAAGCGACCATTTCCAGCCAGGGCAGCAACAACAATATTGAGATATTAGCCGCCGCCATCGTATATGCCAGAACCGGCACCAATCGTTACAAAAACAAAGTGGATGATGCATTAGATCGCCTAAAATCCGGTGGAAATCCGGGCGGCACAACGCTCGCCTGGGCGCGAGAAACCGCTGCTTATGTCATGGCCGCCGACCTCATCGGCTACCGAAAATCATCGTTTAGAAGGTGGTGTAAAAAAGTAGCGCACGAATATGCGGCAGATGACGGGCGAACTTTGCTGGAAATGTTTAAACAACGGCCCAATAATTGGGGGGCGATGGCCTTTGGCTCCTTAGCCGCTATTTATGTATATTTGGAAGATGATGGCCGGTTAGACGATATTCGCGATCATTGGATAAAAATGGTAAAAGGCCCCATGCCCAATGAAGTCGAATATGGAAACGATTTATCCTGGCACGATGATGAGGACGATCTCCGCCTAATCAATCCGAAAAACGCTCGCAGGCGTGGTATGAATATCGACGGTGTAATTGCCGATGACCTTCGCCGCGGCGGAGCGTTTCGCGAGCCACCACGCCACACCGGCTATCCCTGGGAACATTTGCAAGGGTTGGTAACCGCGGCGCGAATTTTAGACCGCGCAGGAATGTCTATTTGGAACGTGGATGATAAAGCCATTTACAGGGCAGCTTACTCCTTGCAAGTACGGTTCGAAGACGAGTACGGCGGTTGGGCAGCGGAGACGAATGATACCTGGATGATCCCTTTTTTGGATGCGGCATATAACACCGGGTGGACGCAAGATTACGATGAAGATGATGCCTTCATCTGGAGTGCAGACAAAATTGCCGGTTGGGCCTATGTCGCCCTTAATCAATTGAACCCGGTTCCCGACGCTCCCAAAGATTTAACTGCCGAGCTAAAATCCGGTAATGAAATCGAATTGATTTGGAAAGATAAGGCCAACAACGAATCCGGGTTTAAAATTGAACGTTCGACAGATGGCGGCGAATCATTTAACCGAATTGCGACAGTTGGTAAAAATAAAGAGAAATATACCGATACAGCAACTTCTGCTTCCACTCATTATTGCTATCGTGTTTATGCTTATAACGGCAATGGCGATTCCAATTTCTCGAATGAAAAGTGCATCGCTACATTGCCAGCATCGCCGGAAAATTTATCTGCAAATGTAGTTGCTGCCAATAAAGTTTTGCTGCAATGGGACTGTCTCTTATACAC
>CAXHHS010000691.1:0-4352 GCA_964015645.1 uncultured bacterium | reverse complement strand
CTCAAACGTTTGCACGTCAAATAGATAGATATCATTTCGCTTGCCTTCCTTTACTATAACACAGGCTTTGGTATTATCCGGCGACCAATACAAATTATTTCGAATTCGGGTCGAGTCCATAAAGGATTTTCGCTTGTTTTGTATAAGTTTATAAAAAATAACCACAGAAGTGATGCAAACAGCAGCGATTATTTCAATAAAAATTTCCGATATAAAAGCAAACATGCCCATCTTCCTTTTTTATTAACGGCGGACGGTTAATGCCCGCCCGCCGAATGATTAATGGCAATTGGCCTTGCTATCTTTGAATTACTTCATCAAAATCATGCGCTTAACTTTTGAGAATGACTTTGTATCGAGTTTGTAGAAATAAATACCGCTCGGCAAATTTTGAGCATTGAAGGTAATGTTATGAACGCCGGGCTGTAATTCATCATTTACTAAAGTAGTTACCAACCTGCCAACAGTATCAAAGACTTTCAGGCTTATTTTAGACTTCTGAGGAAGTGCAAAACTAATTGTTGTCGATGGATTAAATGGGTTGGGATAGTTTTGCTCTAATCGAAATGCCCCTGGTAATGATGCGGTCTCCGCCTTATCTTTATCTAATGACAGTTGAGATTTCCTTAGACCTGTCATAGCCCCGCCGTAGTGCTTCGAGGAGTTACTTTGAGATGAACCAGGTCCGCCAATATTTGCCAATCCAGCTCTCGTGGCTCTTAAAGTAACCGGTTTTTCGATTGTAAGTGATGCGGGATATGTACCCGGTTTAAGCAGGATAATATCGCCTCCCGCCGGGTTGGCCGCAACTTCTCCCCAACCAACCCCGATAAATGGATGAGTGCTTGTCCCATCATTATTGCTCCCCTGGTATCCGACAAACCAGATTTTACCATCTACCACATGCTGGCGCTCTGAATTGGCAACATCAGTCCAGACATCCAGTTGTCCCTCAGTAAGTCGGGTGGGCGTTGTGCTGATTGGGGCAAGATGGTGGTAAGACATAATATTCTCGGCAACGTCGCGAACGATTTCTTTGAGGTTTTCCGGAAGCAAGTTGAAATCTAAGTTAAAATTGGCGCGAGCAATGTCGTTATAATTCCAGCATTGTAAATCTCCAATGGTGTCTTCAACCTCGTCGTCTCCCGGGTCAGTATGGCATTCTCCCTCTTCCCCGGCTTCGCATTCACCACATACTCTACCTTGGGTGTGATAAAGTTTGAAGTAATGCCCTAATTCATGAAGTTGAAGAAAACTTTTTCGTACGCTGCCCGCCCCAACTACAATCAACTCATCATTTGGAAAAGAACATCGACCGCCGCCTGTTGCTTGATTGATATAGATATTGATCGCATTAGATTTCCAGCGATATTGCAATTCATTGTTTTTCGCTGCTTCTTCCATTCTCTGTTTTTCTTCAGCGCCATTTTCCTCATCCGAAAAATCAACGAAAAACCAGAGGCTGGGATCTGGAAAAGCTCCTCCGGGGTTACCGATTTCTTCTATACTCACTAATTCCATCCTGTAACCGCGCCAATAAGTATCGAGCAAGTCGTTCATTCCATCAACAGCTGTTTGAATATCAGAATCCTGCAATTCAGATGTACCTATTGTTGGCCTGTTGCCATTTAATGGATTAATGATAATTTTGTAAGACAGGCGGATTTTGATAACTTCATCCGCTTTCGCTGACCACCCCAACACCAGCAATATCAGCATCATATTGATTAGCCAGCCCGAAAGTGATTTATTTTGAGTAAACATAGTATACTCCTTGAATTATAGAAATTTAATGTTCCGCCTTATTGCAGATTTACCAGAACTAATACCAAACCTTCACCATCTTCCAGCGAAGTCATTGCCTTGCCGATGATCGTGCCATGCGACGATTCCCGGTCGGTGGCCTTCATGGCATGCCCGGCGACTGCCGAGGTGGTGAGCAAATCACCCGGCTTGACGGGACCATTGCAGGTGCTGACTTTGGCATATACTCGCCCGGTCAGGGCGACGTTTTGCCCATTGTCGAGCAGGCCTTCCTGCTGCAACGTAAGGCCAGGATTCACCCCGCCGGCCCCGCTGACAATACCGGCAACGCGAGAGTCATACGCTTGCCCACTACGCTTCAATTGGCCGGGATTTTCCGGATCGATCACCACAATATCCCCGGCACTAATCAAAGATTCATCTGACATTTCAAAGGGTTCGGCAAGATCGGCACCACCGGTTATGGTTAACACTTTGGTTCTGGTTGTGCCATTAACGTGGAGAGTGCTTTGTGGATTCGTTGTACCAATGCCAACCCTACCATTCGGTTTTACTACCAGCCTGGTTGGAGGCGTTGAGAGTCCATTGTAGGTCGCGGTGGCAATTTCAACTCCTCCACTGCCTTGGCGAATAAAAGATGACTCATAGCGCCCACCATGACCTACAATGGGAAACTGGTTATCGAATCTGCGATAGGTATTCCATGAAAGTGTAACACCAAAAGATCCCTGGTCTCCTAAATAACCAGCACCAGGTAACGTGAGTTTATTGTTTCCGCCCCAGAAGTTTGCCGGCACGGAACCGTTTCCCATCCTAATGCCACCGTTAACGTCTAATTTAGCCTGGGGTGTTGTTGTGCCGATGCCGATATTACCTTCATCCGTGTTATCAACTAAAAATTTTGTGCGATAACGGCTGTCTGAATCGAACCGTTCAACGGTAAATGCGCCAGGGTTTGAATTGCTAATGCCCATTATGCCAAGTCCCCAAACACTGCCTTCACTTCCATGTTTCAATCTGATTCCTTCTACACCGCTGCCTCCAGAGGTTCTGATATCTAATTTCCGCTGCGGCCTTGTAGTTCCAATGCCAATATTGCCTGTATTTTGTATGGTCATTCGTGTTAAGGCATTTGTTCGGAAAAGCATATCCGTGTTTTCATAGTTTATAAACCCCACAGATTCATTACTAAATAAGCCAAGAAAAAGACCATCAGCGTTTGTCGAGCCTGTCGTTTGGTTTGTTATTTGGGTACCAACAGCAAAACTGGTTGAATCATTTAAGTGTAATAATCGCACAGGATTACTGGTGCCAATACCAACATTTCCGGTTGTCCAGGTTTGAGGATTGGCAGGACTATCTTCCCAATTACCCTGGGCAAAAAGATTTGCTTTAAAAACGAATAAGATTAAGATAGCATTGATAACTGCAAAACGGATAAAATATTTACGTAACATGATAAAACTCCTTTAAAATTTTGGTGATATTAATGAATCATAATTAGTTATTTCTGATTCTCTATCGTCACATCCTTTCTCGGTGCGCACCGGCTTTAAGTATTGTGACCTTATCATCTTTCACTGTCTATTAAATCAAAAGGAGTGCCAAAAAGGTGAAAGTAACATCTCATGTTACGTAAACATTTAAAAAACAGGAGTTTGGAACTAAAAGCGTTTGGTAGGTGTTAATACACTTCGAAAGTTACGATTTCGCAAATATATTGCGACAATTCTTGAACAGGTTGTTTTTTATAAACTTACGGTCGCAAAAAAATTACGACTTTTTTCGGGTAATCGCTAATTTTTTCATGCGATAGCGGATCATCTGCTCGGATATTTTCAGGGAGCGAGCGGCTTTGGATTGATTCCAATCGTTTTCGATCAAGGCTTGCCGGATAACCTGTTCTTCATACTCCTGCAAGTGCGTTTGCAAAGATTTATTGGGATTCGCTGCCTGCTGCTGCACGCGGTATTGTCCGTATTCCTCTTTCAGATCGGTGGGTATAATCTTATGGGTCAAGATCAATGTTTCCGGTGCAGCAAGCGTAACCAGGCGTCTCACAAAATTTTCCAGTTCCCGAACATTTCCCTTCCAGGCCCTTTTCCGCATAAAGCGTCCGAGGTCGGGATGAAATGATTTAACGGCTTTGTCGTGTTGTTGGGAATATTTTTCCAGAAAAAAATTTGCTAAAAGGACAATATCCTTTTCACGCTCCCGTAACGGGGGAACATAAATGGGATAAATGTGCAGCCGGTAATACATATCCTCCCGGAATTTCCCCGCTTCCACCATTTTGCGCAGCGATTGGCTGGCAGCAGCGATAATTCGCACATTCACCTTTTTCGGTAAATTTACCCCCACCGGCCGCACTTCTCCTTCCTGCAGAAAGCGCATAAATTTGGCCTGCATTTCCAGGGGCAGGTTGGCAACTTCATCCATGAACAGTGTGCCGCCATCGGCTTCTTCAATCAAGCCTTTGCGGTCTTGTGTTGCGCCGGTAAAAGCGCCTTTTTTATAGCCGAACAGTTCGCTCTCTATCAAATGGTTCGGTATTGCGCCGCAATCCACCGCACTAAACGGTTTTGCAT
>CAXHHS010000690.1:0-4360 GCA_964015645.1 uncultured bacterium | reverse complement strand
TCAGATGTGTATAAGAGACAGAGTCAACAGCGTACAGAGCGATTTACCGGAGGCGATTTTAAAAATTGAAACGAATAAATGGGATATCAGCGGTGTCAACATTCTTCAATTGGCCTTTGTCTCTTCGACTGCCAGCTACCGGAATCTTGAGCGAGAGGCCGAGCGCCTGGAAAACCTGCTGGAAAGAACTTCCGGCGTTAAAAAAGTTGAGATTTGGGCTTTTCCGCAGCAGGAAATTCGAGTTGCTACCGATATGGAAAAGATGGGGCAGTTGGGGATTCCGTTAAAACAAGTCACCGATGCTATTCGAAGCGCCGGCGCTAATATTCCCGGTGGCAACCTTGATGTCGGTATGCGGCGATTCACAGTACAAACCAGTGGCTCGTTTCAATCTGTGGATGATATTCGCAATATCATTGTCCATGCCGCCGGGGGGAAAGTCGTCTATTTGCGTGATATTGCCACCGTCGATTACGATTATGAAGATCTAAATCATTACGCGCGATACAATCAAAATCGAACGGTATTTTTGACCGTCAGTCAAAAGCCCGGGACAAATATTTTCGATGTTATGGATGGTTTAAAATCGCGAATTGCGGATTTTGAAACGACACTTTCGGAAGATGTCCGTATCGAAACCGTTTTTGATCAATCCATAAGTGTCAACAAACGGGTGAATGGTTTTTTCGGAAATTTATTACAGGGTGTTATCCTGGTTGGCGTCATCGTATTGTTAGCGATGAGTTTTCGCGCCGCTTTAATTGTGATGATGGTGATCCCGGTTTCGATATTTATTGGCCTGGGATTTGTTGATTTAACCGGTTTTGGCTTGCAGCAAATGTCCATCGCCGGATTGGTAATTGCGTTGGGATTATTGGTGGATAACGCCATCGTCGTTACGGAAAATGTCTCGCGGTTTTTGAAAGAAGGTTACAGCCGGAAAGAGGCTGCCGTAAAAGCCACCGGCCAAATCGGATGGGCAATTGTGAGTTCTACCATTACGACGGTGCTGGCCTTTCTACCGATCATCACCATGCAGGATTCCAGCGGCGATTTTATCCGTAGTATGCCCACGACGGTTATTTATACCTTGTTTGCCTCTTTGTTCGTTTCGCTAACTTTAACACCGTTTCTTTCCAGTCGCTATTTGCGCGCAAATAATGGCAAAAAAAATGGACGCGGCCAGCGGTTTCTAAAAGGATTCGTCGAATCAAACTATCGCCATCGGTTGAGCATGGCTTTAAATCGCCCGCGACTTGTTTTAGCTATTTCTACGGTGATATTTATTAGCGCAATAGCCTTGTTTCCGGTGGTAGGGGTCAGCTTTTTTCCAAAGGCGGATAAAACCATGTTCCTCATCAACATCGATACGCCCAAAGGCAGCAGTATCGATAAAACCGATTACATCACCCGGCAGGTTGAAGCAATTTTGGTGGAGGAGCCGCAAATCGAAAAAGTCGCTTCCAATATCGGGCGCGGAAATCCGCGAATTTATTATAATATTATCCCCAAAAGCGAGCAGAGCACTCATGCCCAGCTTTTCATTCAGATGAACACCAATGACCTGGAGATTTTCCGGAAAACCATTCGCAACCTACGGCAAAAATTTGCCGAAATCCCCGGTGCGCGCATTGAGTTAAAAGAATTGGAGCAAGGTCCACCGGTAGAAGCGCCGATTGCTATTAAGGTATTGGGTGAAGATTTGGCCATTTTGAAAAAAATCGCCGGCGACATTGAGAACATGATCGAAACCACTCACGGCACGATCAATATTAACAACCCTTTAAGTGGGGAAAAAACCGATTTACACGTTAACATCAACCGCGATAAAGCCGGGATGTTAGGCATTCCGATCATCGATATTGACCAAACCGTGCGCGCCGGAATTGCCGGGCTGCCGGTATCGAATTTCCGGGATCAGGATGGCAAAGATTACGATATTGTGGTGCGGCTGCCGTTCGAAAAGGAACCAACGGTTTCCAGCTTCAACAACATTTACCTGGCCTCTTACAGCGGGGCGCAAGTTCCTTTAAAACAGGTTGCCAATATCGAGTTTAAAGCCACGCCGCTGGAAATCAGCCATTTTAACCTGGAACGCAGTGTAACCCTTACTGCCGATGTTGATCGCACCCAATCGATTGATGGTGCAACCGGCGAGATCATTGCAAAAATGGATGCTTACGGCTGGCCGAAAGGCTACCGTTATTACATTGGCGGCGAGTTGGAAAGCCGGGCAGAATCGTTTGGGGGGATGTTCAAAGCAGTCATCGTTGCAATGATCGCCATCTTTGGCGTGCTGGTACTGCAGTTCCGCTCCTTTGTGCAGCCGCTAATCGTGTTTGCCGCTATCCCGTTGGCGATTATCGGTTCGATTATCGCGCTGCTTCTAACCGGAAACAGTTTTTCTTTTACGGCATTCGTCGGTTTAACCAGCCTGGTGGGAATTGTGGTCAACAATTCGATTATTCTAGTTGATTACACTAACCAGCTTCGCAAATCCGGCAAGGATTTGCTAACTGCTTTAAAAGAAGCCTGTGAAACGCGTTTTACACCCATCGTGCTCACCACCGCAACTACGATTGGTGGGTTGCTTCCTCTGACTCTCGGCGGTGGCAGCATGTGGGCACCGATGGGGTGGACGATCATCGGTGGTCTACTGGTTTCTTCGCTGTTAACACTGTTGGTTGTGCCGGTGCTTTATAAGTTGTTTACGAGGCGGTTTGCGGGGTAATGGTAAGCCAACGCCCAAGACGCTCCATGGTCATAGCACAAACTTTCAGATTTGCAATTTGCCTAATTTAAAGTTAACTTAAATTGAGTCATATTAAGTTCAAAGGCAGCAAAAAGATTAGATGATGAGACAAAATGCCGACGATATTGCGAGTAGAAGGGTTTCAGTTTTTCTTTTTTGCTGCTGATAGAAATGAACCGCCTCATATTCATGTCGAAAAAGGCGATGGCGCCGCTAAATTTTGGCTTAATCCGATAGAGCTTGTTCATTACCGGAAGTTTAAGAAACAGGAAATTAAAAGAGTCAGAGAAATTATTGAAGAAAATCAACATTTTTTAATGGAAAAGTGGAATGAATTATTTAGTAAATGAAGAATACCCTGATGTAATCGATGTCAATTTTGAAACAGACATGTTATGTCTAAAAATCAAAGATGGGCGAGTAATTCAAGCACCGTTAGAATGGTTTCCCCGGCTGGCAAATGCTACATCGGATCAAAGAAGCAACTGGCGGTTAATTGCCGGTGGTTACGGCGTACATTGGCCGGAAATTGATGAACACATTTCGGCCTATGGATTAATGGGAGCGACTGTTCGTTTGGCAAAAGATTTGGCGTTTAAAGATGTATCGGTTAGCTAATTTCGGAAAATAAAACTTGATTTTACCATTTGAATCTATCAAAAACAAATCCCATCTTTAGAGATGATTCACAATAGAGAATACGATGTCGTCGTAGTCGGTTCCGGCCCCGCCGGGGCGACGACAGCCCGCGTAGCTGCTGAACGCGGGCTGTGCGTTTTACTTGTCGATAAAAAGCAAGAATTAGGCGCGCCAATCCAATGCTCCGGCGCTGTCAGCGCCCATGCACTGGCCGATGCGGATGTTTCTCCGGATGAAGAATATGTACAAACCCCGATTTTCGGATTTGCAGTGTATGATACTAACGGTAATGCTACTATCCTGGATTACCGAAAACTTAAACCGGAAACGTATGCTAAAAACCCCCTGGGATACGTCGTAGATCGCCGCCGTTTTGACCGCTATTTAATGACGATGGCCGAACGAAAAGGAGTTGAGGTTTGGTTAAAGACGGAAGCGGTGGGATTTTCTGCCACAGCTAACGGAGTTGTAAATATTCATCTTAACCAATTCGGGCAGGATATTTCCGTACGTACTCGAATCATCGTCGGTGCGGATGGGATTCAATCGCAAGTGGGAAAGTGGGCAGGATTACGAACTCATATTAAACTCAGCAATCTGGCGTCTTGCTTGCAATACGTTGTTGATGGCGTACAAACCAATGGCCTTTTGGAAATTATTACCGGCCATCAATGGGCGCCTGGCGGTTATGCCTGGGTTTTTCCCAAAGACCATCAGTATGCGGAAGTCGGCCTCGGCGTTATTCGCACGATGACGGAGAAAGACGCCCGCTGGCACCTCGACCATTTCATTAAACATTCATTTTTGGCTGATAGAGTCAAGAATCTTCGCATTCTAGAAATCCAGGGCGGTGGCGTGCCGTTAGCCCCGCCGTTAAAGCAACAGTATGCTGATAATATGATCCTGGTTGGCGATGCTGCTCGTCATGTGAACCCGATTACCGGTGGCGGTATTCACACGGCACTACGC
>CAXHHS010000689.1:0-4365 GCA_964015645.1 uncultured bacterium | reverse complement strand
AATGGAGTCTCGTGGGCTCGGAGATGTGTATAAGAGACAGGCCGAACGCCGATCCATTTACCCCCGATGTTCAAATTATCATCATGCCATTCGCCGCAAAACGTATCCCCGCCTTTCGATAGCCTCAGTAACAACCGGCCATAGCGTCTTGGAATTGTCCAATTTCCCACCAGCAAGCGCCCGCGCTGCGAAATTTTTCCTTCGATACTGCCACCGGAACCGCTGCCGAGGTAACTTGCTTCGGCAGTGGAGCCGTTAACGGCAACATCCATTTTTCCAAGCGTAGTGCGCCAGGAGCCGCTAAAAGCGGCGTCTTGCGCAAAGAGTAAAAAGGGTAAGAAGAATAAAATTAGCATGAGTGATTTAAGGGCGTAAATGTATCCTGAATTATGATTTTTGTCTTTCATGACAAGCCCGTATTTAACGGTTAAATTCATCCAAAAACTCCAACTATTATAGTCGAAATGTAGAAGTAAATCAATAAATGATACAAAATTTTAAGTGATAAACCAATGGCCAAAACAAAAACCCTCCCCGGGCAGCCAGGGTAATTAAGATACCAAAAAACAAACGATTAACTGTCTTATTTACGACGGGGATTTAAATAAATTTAGGTTTTTTTTGAGACGAGTGATAGTGACGTTAAAGAAGAAAAAGGAAAGGATGTCAGAAATAAAGGATAAAGGAAGAAGGGTGAAGGATAAATGGTGCTTTGAGTTTGGTTAGTGCAGCAAATACCAGGTTCTCGATACCTTATTGCGTGATGAGTAATGCGTGATACGTGATTATTATATGCCACTCACTATACATCACGCGAAGCTATCAAAAACTTACTGTTTGCTCCAATAGTTCTATCCTTTATCCTTCTCTCTTTACCCTTATGAAGTGTTCCCGGATGAAACTCTCAGTACCGCATATCCCCATACCGCTGCCAAGACAGAGGCGACAAGAATTGCCAATCGATTCATATTGAGGAGTGCAGCGGCGGAATGGTCTTCAAACGCAAGAGATGCAATAAATAAACTCATGGTGAAACCAATACCGGTCAAAACCGATGTGCCGTAGAGTTGCCCCATGTTAGCGCCTTCCAGCATGTTGGCAAATTTTAATTTGACGGCCAGCCAGCAAAGCCCAAAGACACCAACTTGCTTTCCAATAAATAATCCGGCAATAACGCCCATTGGCTCCGGGCGTAATAACACGTTTATCGACATTCCGGCCAGCGGTACACCGGCATTGGCAAATGCGAATATTGGTAATATTCCATAGGAAACCCAGGGATGTAGCGTATGCTCCAAGTGTTTGGCAGGCGAATGGCCATCCTCATCTACCGCACGCAATGGAATGGTAAACGCCATCGCGACGCCCGCTAACGTTGCGTGCACCCCGGATTTTAGCACACAAACCCACATAATGATACCTAAAATTACGTATCCGGCAATTCGAGTTACACCGGCATAATTCATTATCACCATAACAGCAATACAGATCCCGCCCAAAACCAACGCAGTGATCGAAAGGTTGGCGGTGTAAAAAATTGCAATGATAATAATTGCTCCAAGATCATCAACAATCGCCAGGGCCGTGAGAAAAATTTTGAGCGTTAAGGGCACTCGTTTGCCCAGGAGAGACAAAATACCGAGCGAAAATGCGATATCTGTTGCGGTTGGAATCGCCCAGCCTTTTAACACATAGGGGTCGCCGTGGTTTAACCAAACGTAAATGAGTGCCGGGAACAGCATTCCACCGACCGCGCCAATGCCGGGCAAAACTACTTGCGCCGGGGTAGAAAGCTGGCCTTCCAAAATTTCCCGTTTAACTTCCAACCCAATCAACAAGAAAAAAACTGCCATTAAACCATCATTAATCCATAACAATAGCGGTTTGGAAATATCAATTGCCCCCAGGCGAACTTGCAATGGCAGCTCTAAAAACCAGCTGTAGAATTTCACCAGGGGAGTATTTGCCAAAATCATTGCCACCGCTGCCGCTGCCATCAGTAAAATTCCCCCGGCGGATTCTAACCGAAGGAATTCCCGGATAATGTTATTGCTGTTTTCACTTTTGGAGGTTGCCATTCGAGTTCCTAATAAGTTTAAAGTTGTAGGTGAACTAAAGCGACCTAAAGTTGCCCTAACTTTAGCTCACTTTAAACTTGCGAACTTGCAAACTTTAGTACCCTTCCCCTTCCGGGGGCAGTTTTAATTTTCCGCGAAATGAATAAAATAGGTAGGAAAAATAACCGATAACCAGAATGATTCCGATACTCCACCAAACAAGCCCCACGGTAAGCCCATGTTCTCCCGCGGCTGCGTTGTAAACGGTTAAACCAAAATCCGGGTTGGTGGATGCCGGTAAAAGATTGGGAAATAAACCAAAAGCGGTTGCAGCCAACATTCCGGCAATAAAGGCGCAGGAGGAAAAAAAGGCTTTGGCATCGTCATCGCGGTTTCGAAACCAAAGCATTCCAGTGATTCCCACCGCACCCAAAAATGGAAAAGCAAATCCCCAGGCATGTTCCAGGTAATTATCCCATACGCCGGAGCGGACCACAAAAGTGGATATTAAGGCAAGAATTGAAGTGAGCAACACCAGCCAGGCCGTTATGCGAGAAATTTTTCGCGACCGTTGCTGAACGTCGCCTTCGGTTTTCAAGGCAATAAAATTAACGCCGTGTGTGGTTAGCGTCAAAAAGGCTACCAGGCCCATCAATACTGTAAACCAATCGAGAATGCCGGCGTTGGGGACAATCGTAAAAGTCGTCCAAAGCGGTTCGAAAAAGTATCCTTCTTCATTCAGTGGCACACCGCGCACGACATTGCCTAATGCAGCACCGAAAAAAATCGCTAACAAAATACTGCCGAGCGCAAATACGCCATCCCAGAATGCTTTCCACATCGGGTGATTAAGTTGGTGGCGTAATTCAATCCCTAAACCGCGGAGCATCAATAGCCATAGCACAATCATCAATGGCAGGTAAAATCCGCTAAAGGCAGCAGCATATACTTTGGGGAAGGCGAAAAAAAGCGTTCCGCCGGACGCCAGCAGCCAAACTTCATTACCATCCCATACCGGGCCGATGGCATTCAGAATTGTGCGGCGGTCTTCATCGGATTTTGCAACAAAGAGATGAATAATACCGGCCCCCAAATCAAACCCATCCAGGATAACATACATCGTTAGCATAAATGTTAGAATAATGAACCAGAGTGTTTCCATCACGAACTTTTACCTAACATTTTCCGAATATCCGGGAATACATCCATTCCCTTCAGCATCCCGGTAAAAAGTGCTAACAATTGCATTGTATCCAATTGCAGAAGGCGAGCAATTAGCCCATCAAAAAAAGCCTCAATCGATGGCCAGTAAAAAGACAGTCCCCCCTGGATTCCCATAAGTCCGGCGTTTTTAATCAGGAAAAAGATAAGCATTACCGCCAGGCTGAGAATAAACAGGGCTTTATTAGCGCGAAGGATGCCCCAACCAACGCCCCAGCCGACAACAAATATCAATACTAAAAATGCAATTTCGACAATAATTGAATTCGTGGCCATATCAGTGTTTTCCTTCCGGGCCGTTATTGATTGTTTTTACCACAAGGAATAAAAATAGAACACCTTGAACAAAATACATTCCCATAAAACCGATAAGTGTAAAAAGGCTGTTCCCGGCAGATACGGTTGGAGAAACGCCTTCCGCCGTTCGCATTAACCCATATACCAGCCAGGGTTGGCGTCCTAATTCCGTAGTCATCCATCCGGCGGTGTTGGCAATATATGGAAATGGAAAGCTGAGCATCAATACCCATAAAAGCCAGTGTGTTTGGAAGAGCTTTTTTTTCCAAAGCAAAAATACTGCGGCACTCATTATCGCAATAAAAATGGTACCCAATCCGACCATAATATGATAGCTATAATATAACAACGGAATGTTATCCGGCCAATCTTCTCGCGGAAATGCATCCAGCCCTTTAACTTCGGCCTTCCAGCGGTGGTAGGTCAAGAAGCTCAATAAATTGGGAATATGAATGGGATTATCGATTTTGAGTTTCTTCATATCCGGCTGGCCGATAAGCACCAGTTCGGCGCCGGCTTTCGTTTCAAACAACCCTTCCATTGCTGCCAGTTTGATGGGTTGGTGTGCTGCAACATTTTTTCCCTCGCTATCACCGGCGATTGCGACCAGCAGCGAGGCGGTTAACCCGGCAATAACGCCAACCCGCAAGAACAATTTTCCATACGGTTCGTCGCGATTTGCCAGCAGGTAGTAGGCCCCGGTCGCGGAAACCGCAAATGAAGCCGTAACCACAGACCCTAACATGGTATGAAGATACTGCGAAGGCAGCCAGGGATTTGTAAGCAGTTC
>CAXHHS010000688.1:0-4375 GCA_964015645.1 uncultured bacterium | reverse complement strand
GTTCCGATCCAGGGATGGAAGTGATTCAAGGTCGTTTGTTGAAATCTTAGTACTGGTTCCCGAGTTTTCCCCTACGGAACCGGCTCTTGAGACAACAGTAACGCTAGACATTTCAACCACGGCATCCTGCATAGTGAATTCGAGATTCGCCGCAACTCCCAGGTTGAGAAAGATATCTTTTTCTTCCTGGTCTACGTATCCGACGTAGGAAACCGTTACAGTATAGGGACCACCAACCCTCATACCCGGAATTGTAAACCTTCCGTCGTCTCGAGTACTGGCGCCATATCTCGTTCCCGATGGCACGTGAACCGCTACAACATTTGCCGCTAACAATGGACTACCATCGGTATTCGTTACGACTCCATTAAGCGAACTGGTTGTAACACCTTGCGCAAATAATGCTGCTGATAGCATCAGCGTAAGAAACACAGTAAAAATCTTCATAACGCCTCCTAAGATAAGTTAATGAATGATTTAATTTCTTCTTCCATGAAGAAATATGGATTTATTTACTAAATAACAGCTTGCCTATTTATCAATCATTTATTACAACTCTTTTACAAAACAGTTATTTAACGCCTATTATTTAATTGCACTATTTACTTAGCAAAGTATCAAGGGGGGATAAGATAATCTTTAACACTATGACTATCAAGCAATTTTTTTTAGTAATGTGACACAACGCAACTTTTTAGTCTAAAATTGCTTTATAATAATAGGTTTGCAAAAAACCTATTTTATACTTTTTAGCCTCGTACCTATTTACCGATTATAACCACGCTCCCAATAGCCATACATTGGATTCGGAAGCATAAAATATGCCGTGCCCCATTGGTCTATTTTATCATAGTGTTTTCTGTAATCATCGGGAGAAACATTTTCGGGATATGCTTCCATATCGGCCAATTGATCGCCGATACGTGCAACAATGATGCGTTGCCCTAAACCTTCACAGCGATTGGTTCCGTTGACAACTTCATTGCGGCGCAACTCTTTTGTGTCAGATCGATCTTTTTGACACATCAAAACATCGCCATCTTTCCAAAGGCCAACTTTTTTCAAATTGTTGCGGGTTGCTTCTTCCAGATTTTGATTTCGATTGGTAATATAAACAACATGGGCAAATTTCCCGAGGGACCGAACGCTGTCGATAAAGGCTTTTGCACCGGGAACCGGAGGGCAGTTTTCTTCTTTAACCCATCCATCCCAATAGTAATTGAATTTTTCGTTTTTCTCGTGCAAAATTTCCTGGTAGCGCGAATTATCCAGCACGGTTTCATCCACATCCAATACAACAGCCCAATCCTTATCCATAGAAGCGGTTCGCGACTTTACTGCCTCCCAGGCCAGATGATACGTTTGCAAACACAACGCCTGGTATTCTACGGAAAACCGCTGCCATGTTAATTCAACAGGATATTTCCTCTCCGCATCAGAAGAAGCGGTCTGACAACCTATTAGAATCAGGCAAAATAGACTAAGCCACAAACTTAGGTTGAACCTTTGAAGGATGTGTAAAGATTGTCCTTTAGTTGGAGCATTGGAGTATTGAAGTAATGGTGTAACAATTTTACTTATTGTAATTTTTCTTTTGTCCTTCATCCTTTACCCTTTATCGTTGACTTAAACAAATGTTTTTACAATCTCTTTGTGGATACCTTGCAAATCCGCATAGGCTTTGTTTATCTGGTCGATTTTTTCTTGCAGCCGTTTCATTAACATCTGTTTTTCCAGGCCATTACGAAGAATAATTAGGAGGTCATCATTGTCCCAGGGTTTTTCGATGTATTGGTACAATCCAACTTCGTTAATCGCTTTAATAGCGTTTTCCTTATCGGCATAACCGGTTAAAATAATTCGGGGAATTTCCGGTTTTATATCTCTAACATGGCCTAAAAAGGTGATGCCGTCCATTTCCGGCATCAGGTAGTCTGATATTACAATATCTACCTCGTTACCTTTTATAAAGTCGATAGCTTCTTTGGCAGATGTAAAGGTATGTACATCATATTCCGTTTCCAATGTTAGAAATGAGCTGAGGCTGGTCAGCACCATTTCTTCATCATCAACAAGGATAACCGTTGCATTTTCGTCTTGCATCATTTGCCTCCTATAAATATTTTTCTGAAAGTCAGAAATTTAAAATTCGTTTTACTTTTCATTTGCACGAGGAAAAGAAATGCGAAACATGGTTCCTTCCCCGGTTTTACTTTCGACTTCTATTTTTCCTTGATGTTCTTCGATCATTTGCCGTACGAGCGCAAGCCCCAGTCCCGTTCCTTTATCGCTGCACTTTGTTGTAAATCCCGTTTGGAAAATTTTCTCCAAATGTTCTTCCGCAATTCCCTCCCCGGTATCGCGGATTTCTACGACAACATCGTTTTCCCGGTTGTAAGTTTTAATAAAAATTTCACCATTGCCAACGATGGCGTGGCTGGCATTTACCAAAAGATTTAAAAACACCTGGCTAATTTTATTGGGGTAACAAGAAATTTCGTAAATATCGCCGTAATCCCGATGAACCCGGATTCTATTTTTGAACTCATGAAACAGGATTGGAATTGTGCTCTCCAATAATTCATTTAAACCCGCTTCGGATTGCTCCAATGTATCTTGCCGGGCATAACGGCGAACACTATTTACGATTTCTACAATTCGATGACTGGCATTTTTATTAACCTCGTCTAACCTGTCTATATTTTCGAATAGCATTTTCAGCTTTTCATCCTCGCGGATTGACTCCGGGGTATTTTCGTCGAAAAGTTTGCTTTTGATTTTTTCGATACAGCGGGCAAATGTATCGCGGTTGCTATTTAGCGCTGCCAAAGGTGTATTCACTTCATGAGCGATTCCGGCAATTAATTGGCCCAACAACGCCATCTTTTCATAATGAAACATTTGCTCTTCCATTGCCTGAAGTGTTTCGGTTAATTCGGCAACCTTTTTTTCCAAATTCCGTTCCTGGCCAGTATGTTCTTCCTGTGATGATTTCATTGCGTTTCTTTTTCTACCTTCTTTTTACTTGCTATTTTTCTCCGCTTTACCGATTCGAGGTTCCCCGACTCATAAGCGAATTACCACTTTTCACTTTTTCTCTTTTAGGCGTTTCCACCAACCGGTTTAGCTTGAACCGTTTCTAACAGAACGCGCATTCGCTTTACAACAGTTTTAAACACGCCCTGGGTAATTTGAATATGGTCTGCCAATAAATCAAAAAAGTCTTCTCGGTCAATTCTTAGCAAGCGAGTATTTTTTAACGCTGTAGCGGTAACAACACGTGGTTCTTCATCAAAAAGCGCCCAGGTGCCAAAGGGGTCTTTCGATTCTGCAATCGTAATCTCTCGTTCACCCTGGTGCAGCCTAACCCGGCCTTCCAAAACCAAATATAATGCATCCGACGGTTCATTTTCTTTAAAAATGTGTTCACTCTCTTTAAAATCTACCTCTTCGGCAATTGCCGCCAGGTAGGCCAAATCTTCCGTGGGAACGTCGGCGAAGACTTCAACATTTTGTAGAAAAATTACTTTTTCGATGATGGTTAGCATGGCATAACCCTATTTGTTTAGTTTCAACACTAATTCAGCAGTTTCCCGAACCACTAGCGATCTATCACGCTTTGCGGATTCCACCAACTCTTTTAGCTCCGGAGAAGCGGTGATATCCGCACTGTAAATCGCGCATGATTGTAACCAGGAGTCTTTTCTATTAATTAACCGTTTTAAGCCATCGGTTTTGTCTTTTATTTCGATTTCAAAAATTCTTTTCGATTTGCTGATCACATCTTCATCGGAGGCCTTATCAACAATTGGCATAAAATATTCTTTAATGTCTTTGTGCAAGATATTTTCTAAAAATTCGATTCCGCTTGCCCGCAGCGTTTTATTGTTACTGGAAGCACCGATGTAAGAATTATAAATATCCTTCGGCGGGTAGACCAGGGAAAGCAGCCAAAACATACGCTCTTTATCTTTTATTAACCGTTCATTTAGCGCTTTTTCCAGTAAATGTACATCGGATTTTTCCGATTCCGAAGCGCCATTTTGAGTACACAAATGTAATACCCGGAAAATTTCATAATACGATTTTGCTTCTTCTTTTAAGGCGGTGTAAATTTGTTGCTTATCAAACACAATATCAGGATGTTTTACCCGCAACCGGTTTAATACCCGAATAACACTATGCCTAATTCCGGGGCTGGCGTTGTTAATATTTTTGATCAAGATATCCACGGATTCCTGTGTCGGAATTGCCATAAAAACCCGCGGCACATTCCAGCGAGTTGTGATTTCGACGCCTGGATCGTTCATAAAATCATTCAACGTTCCCAGGATTTTGTTGCCATAGCTTGCCAGGGCAATCCGGGCTTCTTTCC
>CAXHHS010000687.1:0-4377 GCA_964015645.1 uncultured bacterium | reverse complement strand
ATGCAATGGAGTCTCGTGGGCTCGGAGATGTGTATAAGAGACAGATTTTGAGGAAGGTCAGGAATATTCGATTCGAAATTGTCGAGCCAGGCCAGCAGTTCTCCCGGCTCTGTTAATTCCAGCCTTTTTAAAAAAGGAGTGATGTGTTGTAAATTTGCCATGGTGTCGGAAATCGTCTCGCCGGTTACATAGTTTCTTGGAGTACATTCTCCATAGCCTTTAATGCCTTTATCCGTTACAACTTCCAGAATTATCGATTCGGTGGTATTCCTGGTGGCGAGGGAATGTTGAAATGCTGCAACAAAGGGAATGCTAATTTTTCGAATCGTAACGTTTTCTAATTTCATTTTTCACCCAAATTAATCGTGGTCTAAGTTTTGCCGTTTTGCAAGTCTTTGGCTGATATTAAGAGTTTGCTCGTTGCAAAAAATACTTCATCACTTTATTGATGGGAAAAAAACTCGTGCTATTTTCTGCAACCGCTGAAAGGCGTTTTGACAGGCTTTTTGAGACAACCTTGCGTAAAATGATAAAGTAATTATAGAAAGTATTCGGAAGCACGCAAATCAAACCATCTCCCCGGGTGTGGCCGGGATTTTTCTCTGCGTAGAACCGGATGTATTGATTATTCAAATCATAATTGTGAATTCGAGTATCGTTATCCCGCAGCCGATGGCATGTTTTTATAACCGTTCCGTTATTCGGATTGTATTGGTTTGGGTAATAGCGGTATCCCAGCGTATCGATGAGCTTTTTTATATCTTCAGGCATTTCTCGATCGATGGAAGGATAACATTCGCCGGAATATTTTGATAATAATAAGTACGGTTTGTAAGAAATAGCGTCAAACCAAATATATGACGGTTTAAACGGGTTGGTGAGTTTGCATTTTAACCCAATTTGAATCGCACAGAATTTTAGCAAGTTACAGCCGCGATATTCGGACCTTATAAAGGTCTGCCCGAAATAAATTGCAGTGGCATCCTTCCCGCTTTTTAATTGAATGTTAGCGATTCTAATTCCGGTAAACCCAACGATTTTTTGTGTTTGGGCATCCCGGCATATTGCCATGTAACCAAATTGGTTGAAGGTGCGATCCATGAATTGGCTAAATGTTGCATTGTGGTGGCCGGAATACACATTCCATATTTCGTCAATTTCGGTGTTGTTTAAAAACCGGGTTTCTTTCAAGTTGAAACGAAGTTTACGATTTACCATTTTGCAAGTCCTCTCTTTTTGATTCGGTTTATTTGAATTACAAATACCTCTTGTTTCATTTTTAGCTACACTTTTCTTTAATCAACAAGAGTGCCAAAACAAAAGAAATTGACTTAAGTGGCTGTTTATAATGGGATTGTGAATAATGGTAAAAATAGGGTTGGATAAAATCTATCTGCAAAATACTAATAATTTTCGCATTTCAATGATTTATTGCAGATAATATAAAATATTGTAATATGATTTGCTTATATGGGAGTGGTAACTAAAAATTATCGATTCGACATATAGAAGGGTGGGGGAGATACCCTTCTATATTGCCGGTGGCTAAATTCGGAAGCGACTCAACTTTCCTTATCGTTATTTAATCGCTCTAAAAGTTTGTCATACATTTCTTTATAAGAGGTTTTGGCAATCTGCTTATAAAATGACCCGCGATAATTACGGGCAGTGCTAACGCCATCGATTACCATGTCGTAAATTTTCCATTCGCCATCTGCGTGGTGCATTTTGTAGACGATTTCCACATTCTTTCTGCCTTTATAGGCAAAGGTGGTTATCGTTGCTTTGCCGTCTTTCATCTCCGGATCGTCATACTTAATTTTGTCAGCCCGGTAAATTTCCAGCTTTTTTACTGAAGAGTTGCGGATAAGCTGCCGAAAAACGTTTGTAAATTCTTCTTTTTCCTTGTCGTTGCGTTCATCCCAATATTTTCCCAATGCCAGGCGAGACAGTTCGCGGAAATCTATCAAACCGTTAATAATATCTTTTAGCTTCTCCTTTGTGGCACTATCAACTTCGTCTCCGGCGGTGTCGATCAAGATTTTTATTGTATCGTTCCGAGCCTGGATAAGCGCTAAGGGAGATTCCGTATTTGCTGTTGTAAATGTACTGGCGAGGCATAACAAAATGATGCCTACTCCAAATAACTGTTTTTTAAAATGTTGAAAACTCATTTATCTTACTCCTGTTCTTATTACCTTCCTGATTTATACAGATCGTACCCAATCTCTTTACTTAATTCGGCAGCAATTGTATTAAACTCAAAAATATTCTGTAAATGTTCCCCTCTCATGGTACTATTTGCTTTAAAGGCATCGATAAGTTCTTTGACTTCGGTTAACCCAAGATCAAATGTCATCGAAACCGAACGTAGCCAGTTTCTACTGGCTTTTAATGCTTTTTCGCTTTCTTTGATATTGTCTTCGGCTTCCAGTAATTCCAAATATTTCTTTTGCACATCCAATTTAATCTTCTCGATTAAAAGGTCTTCCTTGTAAGACAGTTCATTATATTGCGCACGGGCGACCCGAACTTTATCGCGGGTTTGTAAAAAGTTCAGATTTAATCGAAAGCCTGCCAAAACAGCCGGTCGAAAAAAATTTGTTGGATTAAACACCCAGGGATTATTGGGATCATCCCGATCCTGGGCAAAATTATATTTTACACCGCCGGCCAGGAAAAATTGCGGATAATAGTCACTTTTGGCGACGGATATCATCGCCCGATTGGCGTTAAGCCCGGCCTGTAATTGAACTAATTCGGAACGGTTTTGCAATGCAAGCTCAATATAAGCGGATAAACTATCTATCGAAATCTCTATGGGGTCCAAATATTCGGTGCCAGGTTCGACTACGACGGTTTCATCCAATCCCAGGGCAGCGTTAAAAGCAACTGCGGCGAGAGAAATTTCCTTGAGCGCTTCGCGATGTCTTTTATTGATCTCGTATTTGAAAATCTGCAATTTGAACATGTCTTCCTGGGAAACATCTTCCGCACCTTCATCTAATTGTTCATTTAGTTTATCTTCCGCCTTGTTTACTTCTTTTTGGGCGTCTTCTATCACGACTAAAAGTTCCTTGCCAAAAACGAGGCCCCAATAAAGCTTGCGAGTCATTAACCGAATATCCGCCTCGGTTTTTGTTACATTCGCCTGGCTTGCTTCTACGCCAAAGGATGCCGCTTTTTTGAGATTGCTAAACTTACCAAACGTAAAGAGCGGTTGGATCCAGCTCCACTCTACTTCTGTAAGCAATCGTAAATCGGAAAAACTGGTAGAGGTATCGGGAGAAGTCAATACGCCGGTATCGGTAAAAATAGCTCTGGCCCTGGGAATGCTGGTCCAAATGTTCCGCAGTTCCATTCGGGGCAAAATACCGGCATTGGCGGCCTGGGTTTGCCTGGCAAGGGATCGTTCCAGGTTCAAATCAGCAACTTTAACCAGCGGATTATTCTTGAGTGCAAGCGCCTCACATTGTTCCAGGTTTAGAACTCGTTTCTCGGATTGTTGAGGCCAGGCGTTTTGTGCAAAGATCAATATGCAATTTATAATGAGAAAGAAAAGCAGGTTGCGCATTCAACCCCCTTATTCAGCTTCTAAAAATTTTTTGATACCGGAATCCGCAGTCGCATTTTTTAATGCTCGAATGTCATCATAATCGGCAAAAGCATCGGAATCCGTGGAGTTTCCATCAGAAAGAATTCCGATGCCAACTGCCTCATCCGGTGGATTGCCACCAAAAGTTTTTTGATACGCTTCGTAAGCGTCGAACACATAAGTTCGCCATTCTCCCAGGTGTGCATCCCCGGAATCCGCTACCACCATCCAGGGTTTGCCAATACCGCTGCGCCGCATGGTTGAGCCTACTGGGAGCGTGGAGCTCCAGACATATTTCACGGATTCGGGAATGAGGCCCAATTTCTTTTTATAGGTAAAATAAATTCCTGCGGCGCTATCAACAGTTTTCCCATAACGCTCATCGCCGCCTTCCGGAATACGATGCGCACGCCATTTAAAAGAAATGTAACGATATTTTTTCATGTTCCATTTAATGGCTTTTCCGATAATTACTGATTCCCCCTTGTCAGTCGCCTCCAGGTAGAGATTGTTGCCTTCTGCTTTGATGATGTATGGTTTGCGCTTATCATCATCTTTGTCTTTCCAACCCCATCCCGGTGGCAGACTACCTTCTGTGCCGCCTTCGAAATCTTCCAATACAATGTAATCCTCATTTCCCAATTCTGCTATCACGTTTGCGATGGAATAATCGTCTAATATATTTTTGCAGAACCGGTAATAATAGCGCATCAAACTTTTTTTGTTATTGAGTTTCAAATTGGTGATTTTCCAAGCCCCATCGGGGTATTTTAGCATAAACG
>CAXHHS010000686.1:0-4378 GCA_964015645.1 uncultured bacterium | reverse complement strand
ATGCCTTCCAAACCGTTGGCACAGCAAAAGTTGCAACTAGCGCACACGAAGCCATCGAATTAGGGTTTTTAACCCCTAACACCCGGGTTGTAATGCATGCGAATCGCCGGATTTTTGTTGCAAAAGAAGAAGTGCTTCGGCTATCAAATGAAGGATATTTACCCCCGCCGGTTCGCACCGCAATTATGGTAATGGGGCAGGAGGGGAGAGCTGCCCTGGAATCCGCCGCCTTTCAAATGCGGCAAGCGGGATACGCAAGCGAATACGATCAATTCCTGGCGAATCGATTGGCCTACATCCTGTGCGGCGGCGACATCACCGTGCCAACACAGGTGCATGAGCAATATTTGCTCGATCTGGAACGAGAGGTGTTTCTGGAGTTGCTAAAAGAGAAAAAAACGCAGGAGCGGATAGAAAGTATTATCACTACAAACAAGCCTTTGAGGAATTAAGGATAAAGGCGAAAGGATGGAGGGTAAATTTTTATCCTTAGGTCTTTACCTTGCTGGTTTGAATTTTTGAAAATTAAAACAGAGGAAGATAAAATGAATAATGAAGCATACATCGTCAGCAGTGTGCGAACGGCGGTTGGGAAGGCCAACCGCGGCACATTACGCAGCAAACGCCCGGAAGAAATGGGCGCAACGGCAGTCAAAGGCGCTATCGAAAAAGTAAACGGATTAACGAATGAGATGATCGATGATGTTCTCATCGGCTGCGCGATGCCGGAAGGACAGCAAGGCTTAAATATGGGGCGAATTATTGGTCAGATGGCCGGATTACCGGATGCGGTTCCGGCAGCGACAATTAATCGCTTTTGTTCTTCCGGGTTACAGACGATTGCGATGGCTGCCCAATCCGTAATGGCCGGATATACTGATGTGGTTGTTGCCGGCGGATCGGAATCGATGAGCATGGTTCCGATGAGCGGTTTTCATTATTCCCCAAACCCGGTGTTAAACGATTCGAACCCGAATGCTTACATTTCCATGGGGATTACTGCGGAAAATGTCGCTAAACAATATAACATTTCTCGCGATGACCAGGATACCTTTTCTTACCGATCTCATCAAAACGCAATTTCTGCCATCAAAGAAGGTAAGTTTAAAGAAGAAATTATTCCTTTAGAAGTTAGTGAAACTATTTATCGCGATGGACAAATTCAAAAAACCGACAAAACTTTCCAAATTGATGAAGGCCCGCGAGAAGATACGAATCCGGAAGCCCTGGCTAAGTTACGCCCGGCGTTTAAAGTGAATGGAACGGTCACCGCCGGAAACGCTTCTCAAATGTCCGATGGCGCAGCCGCAACAGTTGTAATGAGCGAAGCAAAAGTAAAAGAGCTAGATGTCCAGCCGATGGCCCGGTTGGTTACGTTTGCAGTTGCCGGCGTGGCACCGGAGATTATGGGCATTGGCCCGGTTGAATCCATTCCCAAAGCGCTTAAACGCTCCGGGTTGTCGATGAACGATATCGGATTGGTGGAATTAAACGAGGCATTCGCCGCCCAGGCTTTGGCCGTCATCCGCACCGTAGGAATCGATGAAGAAATTGTGAATGTAAACGGCGGCGCTATTGCATTAGGGCATCCGCTCGGCTGCACCGGCGCAAAACTCACCGCAACGCTGCTGCACGAAATGGTCCGCCGCAATGTTCGCTACGGAATTTGCACCATGTGCATTGGCGGCGGTATGGGCGCTACCGGTATTTTCGAGAACTTAATGTTAAACTAATAAAAACATTTGAACACTTTAACACTTTGCTTGGAGGTCGTTATGGAACTCTTAACATCTCTTTATGGCGGTTTAACCGGTTTTTCTATTGGAATAACTATTTTGGGAATCGCTACCGTTATCATTGTGCTCGGTTATACCGGTGCATCATTTTGGCTTTGGATATTGGCCGGAGCCGTGATGCTATTTGGCTTTGGTGCACCAGTATGGGCGTGGATTGTACTTGCTGGGTTCGCAGCACTTTTCGGGATTCCGGCGCTTCGTCGAACGCTTTTAACTAGCGGGATTGTTAAAACCGTAAATTCTCTGAAATTGATGCCCGCTATTTCCGATACCGAACGCACCGCAATTGAAGCCGGAAATATTTGGGTTGATGGCGAATTATTTTCCGGGAAGCCGGATTGGAATCGCCTGATGAACGAGGCTTACCCGGATCTAAACGAAGCAGAAAAGGCTTTCCTCGACGGCCCGGTTGAAGAAGCTTGTAGAATGACCCAAGATTGGGATGTTTTTCAGCAAAAAGATTTACCGGCAGACGTTTGGGATTTCCTGAAAGAGAACCGCTTTTTCGGATTAATTATTCCCAAAAAATACGGTGGATTGGAATTTTCACCCTCGGCAAACAGTGCCGTCGTTGCAAAGCTAATATCGCGCTGCGGCCCATTAGGAACGTCTGTTATGGTACCAAACTCCCTGGGCCCTGCAGAACTATTGATGCATTACGGAACCGAAGAACAAAAGGACTATTATTTGCCTCGCCTGGCGAGAGGCGAAGAAATGCCCTGCTTCGCTTTGACTGAGCCGAGTGCCGGTTCCGACGCCGGGGCGCTGACATCGCATGGCGTTGTATTTGAAGGTGAAGACGGGATGTTATACCTGCGCTTAAATTGGAAAAAACGCTACATTACCCTGGCGCCGATTGCAACGGTCATTGGGCTGGCGTTTAAACTGCACGATCCGGAAAATCTACTTGGTAAAGGTGAATTTCCCGGTATTACTTGCGCTTTAATTCCTGCCGATACGCCTGGCGTGGTAAACCCGGGCCGGCACGATCCGATTGGCACGCCTTTCTACAATGGCCCCACGGAAGGCTACGATGTTGTAGTGCCAATCGATGCCATAATCGGGGGACCGGAACAGGCCGGGAATGGCTGGCGAATGTTAGTTGAATCGCTGGCGGTGGGACGGGGAATTTCGCTACCGGCATCTGGCGCCGGGGGCACAAAGGGAATGGCCCGCGTCGTCGGCGCTTATGCCAGGGTTCGCAAACAATTTGGCATTTCTATCGGAAAATTTGAAGGCATCGAAGAGCCGATGGCCCGTATCGGCGGATATGCCTATTTGCTGGAAGCTGCCCGGCGCTACACCTGTGGTGGCCTGGATCGCGGTGAAAAACCAGCCGTTGTAACCGCAATCGCTAAATATAATTTTACCGAAATTCTACGCAAAGCAGTGAATGATAGCATGGATGTTTTAGGTGGCGCGGCCATCATGCGCGGCCCTCGAAATATCCTGGCGCATGGCTATTATGCCACCCCGATTAACATCACCGTAGAAGGCGCCAATATTCTTACCCGAACGCTAATGATTTTCGGCCAGGGCGCCATTCGCTGCCATCCCTACGCCTTTAAAGAAATCGAAGCCTTGATGAAGAATGATGTAAAAGCATTCGATTCCGCTTTCTGGAAGCACATCAGCCATGTTGTCCGAAATTTATTTCGCACGCTGTTGTTAAGCCTAACGCGCGGTTATTTAGCAAAATCCCCCGTAAGCGGGCCAACTGCGAAATACTATCGTCGTTTAACCTGGGCCTCTGCCTCGTTTGCACTGCTGGCGGATATTGCTATGGGTCTTTACGGCGGCAATTTAAAACGGATGGAAAAAATCACCGGGCGCTTTGCCGACATTTTTTCCTGGTTGTACCTGGGAACTGCGGCGCTAAAACGGTTCGAAGCGGAAGGCCGTTTAAAGGAAGATCTACCCTTTATCCAATGGACAATGCAACTAACACTGGCTAATATTCAAGATGCTTTCGACGGTATTTATCAAAACATGGGGCTGTTTTTTCGTGGGCCGGTTGCACTCTGGTCGCGCTTTAATGCTCTTGGCAGCATGCCCTCGGATAAAACCGGCAGTAAAATTGCACAAGCAATCCAGGTTCCCGGGGAGCAGCGAGAGCGAATTACATCAGGTCTTTTTATTTCCGATGATGTAACCGATCCCGCCGGGCGTCTGGAAAATGCCCTGAGATTGGTTTATGAGGCTGAACCGGTTTTCAAAAAAATTATTAAAGCGATTAGGGCCAAACAGTTGAAAAAGGCTGCCCCTCACAAAATGATTAACGATGCGTTGGAAGCCGGCATCATCACGCAAGAAGAGGCGATATTGCTAAAAAATGCCGAAGCCGCTCGCGAAGATGTTATTCAGGTCGATACATTTACCCAGGAAGAATACATGAATATTCCCGGCGCTCCCGGTGTAAAGAAAAGAATCTCCAAACCAAGGAGAGAGACTGTTTTGGTTTAAAAGCTGTTTTAAAAGTTCATTTTTAAACCACAAAAATTTAAAGGCGAGAGAAATTATCTCTCGCCTTTTTTATAGCTGTCTCTTATACACATCTCCGAGCCCACGAGACTCCATTGCAT
>CAXHHS010000685.1:0-4379 GCA_964015645.1 uncultured bacterium | reverse complement strand
GGCTCTAATAACTCCAGGGAAAATGCTTCCGCATAATTCTTTTTGGTTTTTGTTATTTTTGCAGTTACCAAATCGCCGGGCAGGCTGTTCTCAACAAAAACGACGTAGTTATTTACCTGGGAAATTCCCTTTCCCCCAAAAGCAACTTTCTCTATTTTGAGATCAATCTTTTGCCGGCGTTTTAGCTTATTGGCCATTGGGTTTGGGTAAGTTTCGAATTTTAAAAGAGTGGCATACTCATAATTCCCCGCCTTACAAAGGAGGGGACAGATTATACCACGAAGTGGTAAAATCAGGGGTAGTTGTGTGGTAGCTTTAGTTTAACAGACCGCAACTCAACCACCCCTGCGTCGTTCGCTGGACGCTTCACTCCGCTGTCCCCTCCTTACATAAGGCGGGGAATTTTGCCTTAGTGAAGACTTAAAATATTTTTGGGGTTCAAAAAAACAACGCTATTAATCAAACTCAAACTCCATTCCTTCACACCCCAGTACCGTATTGGGGAAAATTTTAGCCGCGTTTTGTTCGATTTCTTTTAGCACACTGTCATCATGATTTGGATCATGATGAACTAACACAAGTTTTTTTACCCCGGCTTTTTCGGCAACTTCACAAGCCATTTCGTAGGTGCTGTGGCCAAACCCCTGGAACATTGGATATTGTTCGGGGATGTATTGTGCATCGTGAAGCAGCACATCGGCATCTTTCGCAAAGTTGATCAATCGATGATCTCCACCAACAAATCCTTCAGTATCCGATGCAAAAACGAATTTATGGCCGGCGGGTGTTTCTATTTTGTAAAAAAATGAGCCGCCTTTAGGGTGCATATAATTTCGAATGCAACTAATTTTTGCCAGCCAACCATCCTCTGCTGCATTAATCGCTAATTTGATTTTAAAATCATCTTCATAAAAATAGGCGATATATTTTTCTGCAAACTCATGGAAGTGGCCTTCAAATGGTAAATCATTTATTCCAACCGGAAATAAGGGCGGGTGCATAAACCGGTTTAGCGCTTCTTCTAAAGTAACATCTAATATTCGTGGTGAAATGAGGTGGATTAGCGATTTCGGCATGTATAACATCGCAAAAAAAGGAAATCCGCATAAGTGATCCATATGCATGTGGGTGAAAAAAAGGTGGGTTTTCCACTTATTTTGGGAACTTCTTTCGGTGTGGAATTCCTTAGCTAAATCTTTACCACAATTTATAATGCCGGAACCGGCATCAAAAATAATAATGTTTTTTCCAACATCAACTCTCAAGCATGTTGTATTTACACCAACCTCTGTGGCTTTATTATCAGTTGACGAGTAGCTCCCCCTTGCTCCATAAATCTTAACACGCAACAGGTTGGATTTGGACATTCCGGTCCCTCCCCGATTTAATCCTTTTCTAAGAACAGTAATTTATTGGCGTGATTCAAGTTCTTTGATATTGTCTCGAATTTTTGCAGCACGCTCATATTCTTCCTTGGCAACCGCTTCGTCTAGTTCCCTTTTTAAGCGCTCTAACTTTGTTTCATTGGAATCAATTCTTCTGCCTTCCAATGGCTGATCCGGATATTCGTCAGAAGTGTAAGAACCTTTATGCATAACGTCTTCTTCTACAAAAATTTGAATATTTTGCCGAACGGCTAAGGCAATGGCATCGCTGGGGCGAGCATCGACTTCATATATTTTTGATTTTCTACGGACTTGAATAACGGCGTAATAGGTGTTTTCTCTTAGATCACTGATAACGATTCTTTCGATTTGGGCGTCGAGGCTATCTAACATGTTGTAGAAAAGATCATGCGTCATTGGGCGGGGAGCAATAACGTTCTCCAATCCCATTGCAATAGAGTGCGCTTCAAATTCTCCAATGATGATCGGCAGCGTTCTGTCTCCATCGATCTCTTTCAAAATAACGCCACTGGTTTGCGATTGGGTTAAAAACAAGCCGTTGACTTTTGCTTCTATCATAGTTCCCTCAAAATAAAACTTAAAGTATTTTCTTAGATTTGATTAACGCTATCATTGGGAAATCCAAAACGCACCGATAGTCTTAAGATTTATTTTTCTTAAAAAATTTATTAACAACATATAAGATAAAAGCATTTTGGGTATGATCCAAATCAAATTCCAAATGATTTCTACAACCATCTGATATTATTGTAATTAAAGCACTTAGCGACTTAAAACTTCCTGATATAAATTAATATATTGTGGAATAATTTCATCAGAATGAAAGCGCTGAATCGCTTGGTTTCTGGCTTGCGCAGAAAGCCTTTCTCTCAACACCGGATTCTTTAAAATTTTTAGAGTATAATCGCTCATTTCTTCAACATTACCGACCGAAGCAGTAAAACCGGTTTCTCCATGGATGTTTAACTCCGGCAAGCCTCCGGCGTTGCTAGTAATACAAGGCAAGCCACAACTCATCGCTTCCAAAGCTGCCAAACCAAAGCTCTCGGTCAAACTGGGCATCAGGAAAATATCGCCAACTGATAACATGCAATAAACTTCTTCCTGTTTTCCCAGGAAAAGAACATTCTTTTCGATATTCAATTCCCGGCATTTTTGTTCTGCGATTGCACGATCGGGGCCATCGCCAATTAGCACTAATCGAACCGGCATTTCTTGCTGTATGCGTTTGGTGATTAACAGGGTATCCAAAACCCGTTTCACCGGGCGAAAATTCGATAGGTGAATTAGTATCGGCTCTCCATTGGGCGCAAAGCGTTTGCGAAGCTTTTTGCAATCTGCCAGTTGTTGGGGGTGCTCGCTAATAAAGTTATAAATGACATCGATTGGTATTTGGGGGTTAAATGTCTTGATCGTTTCTTGCTTCAGGAATTCGGAGACGGTGGTTACCGCATCACTTTTGTTGATGCTGTATTGGGTAATCCGCATAAAAGAAGGGTCCGCGCCAACCAGGGTTATATCCGTTCCGTGTAGTGTTGTAATAACCTTTAACGGGTGGCGGTCACTAATCATTTCTCGCGCAAGATAAGCTGAAAGCGCATGGGGAATGGCATAATGCACGTGGATGAGGTCTAATTTTTCATGAATGGCAATATCTGCCACTTTTGTTGCCAAAGCCAGTGCGTACGGAGGATATTCGAATAAAGGATATTCCGGCACTTTTACTTCGTGAAAAAATATATTGTTATAATAACCGGTGAGGCGATATGGCAGCGCGTAAGAAATGAAATGAACTTCGTAACCACGTTTTGCTAAATTCTTTCCTAACTCTGTTGCAACAATACCACTTCCACCATACGTGGGATAGCAAGAAATACCAATTTTCATGAGTTTTCAACGACCTCTTTAGTGTCTACAACTTTATTTCGCCCGGTATTTTTAGCATGGTAAAGCGCTTTATCGGAATTTGATATTAGATCATCCTCCGTAACTGCATCTTCCGGGAATGTACCAATTCCGATACTAAGGGTTATTTTACCGTTCGGCTGCACTTCTTCTTTGTAAAATTCGGTTTTTTCAACTTTATCCCGGATGCGTTCGGCTAACGAAAAAGCGCCTTCCTTATCTGCGCCGGGTAGAATTATAGCAAATTCTTCTCCGCCGTAGCGCGCTACAATATCGTTATCCCGCACGGACTTTTTCAAGATCGAACTTACTTTTCTTAAAACCTCGTCCCCGGCAGGGTGTCCCAGGGTATCGTTATAATTTTTGAAATGATCCACATCCATTATCAGCAAAGAGATAAAAGACCCTTCCCGGCGCGTACGCGACATCTCTTCTTTAATCCGCAAGCGAAAAAAACGATAGTTGTGTAAGCCGGTCATTCCGTCGGTATAAGAAAGCGCCTTAATGTGTTCATACATATTCGAATTATTAACACCAACCGCTAACATATTTGCTAAAATACCTAAAATTTCCAGGCTGTCTTCGCCATACTTTTCTTTTTTCAGATTTGGCCCCAAACAGAGCAGTCCGACGATATTATCGTTCAAAAACAGCGGACAAACCACCTCAACATCCAGTGATTGCATCGTCGGCATAATATCCTCGAAGTCTTTCGGTATATCATCAACCTGAAAGGCTTTTTTTACCAGTTCCAGGTAGTGAATCAATTTGTCGTGCCGGCTTATGCGAAAATCTTGGATTTTTTTGTCGTTAACTCCTTCGCAATCTGCCACCTCAAAAATATCATTATCCTCTTTACTCGCCAACATCAAAACGGTGTTTTGGGCGGAAAAGATTCCCAGGATATTCGTTAACGCCTGCCTTACCAGGCCTTCAAATTCTAATTGCCCCATTACGCGATAGCTAACTTCGAAGAGGTTGTGGAAGTCGAACAGTTTGCGCTGTAACTGTTTATTAGTTTCTACCAGCACATGATTTAAACGGCTAATTTGTTGATTGTCTTCATTC
>CAXHHS010000684.1:0-4390 GCA_964015645.1 uncultured bacterium | reverse complement strand
ATATCTTAATATCACCTATACCCATCTGAGGGTACTTTATTTTTTTCTATGTCCCTTAAGTTAGTGAATTCTTCACAGAAGTGTCAGATTAAATTGTGACTACTTCAGTTTAAGCCTTTTAAACTCTAAATTGCTTCAATTCATTATGCAAAATATTTCTTCAACTAAACGTGGGGGATTTTTTGAATATAAACCTATGTATGTTGCTCAACTCCCCATCCGCACCATCAACTTCTCCAACCCCGCCGACAAATCCCGCCACGACCAAATGGTTTCCCTGGTAGAATCCATGCTAACGTTGCACAAGCAGTCGCAGCAAGCCACCTTGCCGGAGCAAAAAACCCGCCTGCAGCGCCAAATTACGGTAGTGGTTGACTTGTAACTGATGTTACGCGGTCTCCGCGACCGCAAATTGAGTTTTGAATTCGTTTAGCTCTTTGAAAGCCGCCTTGAGAGCCGCGTTATACAATTTGGATTTGATCGCAAAGTGATTTAAAGATGAAGCGAACTTGTATGTTTCCAATTTTATATAGACCAGGATGGCGGCAAACAGATGATTGGTTTGAATTTTGAGTGTTCGAGTGGGTGATTTTCCCACAGCAGTGTTTTGTTTGATGCTTTTGTGATACTCTTCCACACTCCATCGTTTTTGGTAGAGTGTTTTAAAGCGCTGATAACCTAAGGTCAGGTCATTGGATACCAGATACCTCTCACCGGCGGAGCCATCTTTGTTTGTAAAGACTTGTTTAACTAAAAGGAGTTCAATATCCAAATCTTTCAGCCAAACTTTCACAGGCGTGTGTTCGGGAATCGGCAATTCATCAATCCTTTGCCAGCGCCCTTGCTTGCGCTCATCCTCACTCAAAGCCGCCTTACGATTGCATTTGAGATCGAAAATGAAATACTTCCTTTTTCGATGGATGAAGCGCATATTCTCAGCAGAAGCAAACCAGCTATCCGCCAGGATATACAGAAACAAGAGTTGATTTTGGATGCATTGCTGTATCATGCCGCGCATCAACTCATTCTTGGTGACGGTGCTTTTGCGTTTCTGTCTACGAGTCTTCAGATCACAATATTGAATTGGCTTATGAACACACTCGAAACCAACCGGCACCCGCAATGGCAATTGCTGCTCAGGTGGCTGGCTATGATAAAACGCTGAGAGAAGATTGATACCTTTTAATGAACGGTTGCTGGTATGATCAAAATGCCAGCAAACTAAATCACTCTCATCGGTATGAGGTTTCTCGATGATCGAATCATCAAAAATCAAGCAGGCATCTTCACTCTGGTGGCGACGAGCTAATGGTTTTACCGATAACCACAAATCCTTCGAACTTTTTGCTGGCTTGGAAAGCATGCGAGTGATTTGATCATGGCTGACAGCACCATCAACCATAGTAGATAACCCCGTTGCTGTAGCTGAACGGAATGTGACATGAAGATAATCGGTGTAAAGATCTAATAGCTTTTCCATAATTCAATTTAAAACAATCGCCGCGTTTTTAAAAGAGAGCGCGTAACGTCAGTTGTAAGTGATATTCAATTTTTTTAAATTCTCTAAAATTAAGGTTCAATTAACTTACAAGGTTACTATTATGATCCAGGAGATACTGACCCACACTTGCCGCAAATGTGGTAGTGAGAATATCACCCGCAATGGTCATAATCGCTGCGGGAGTGTTCAATATCATTGTCATGGCTGCAACTTTTTCGGTGTATTAGAGCCGAAAGTGCTTTATTCCGAAGACCGTAAAGCCGAGATTTTGAAAGCTTATCAGGAACGGCCAAGTATGCGTGGTATATCTCGCATTTACAGTGTATCACGTCAGACTTTAGCACAATGGATAAAAAAAAGTACAATCGCTTCCCATACTTAAAGAAACTTTGGAGGAAGCACAACCAGATGATATTCTTGAACTTGACGAACTTTGGTCATTTGTTTATGAAAAAACCAATCAACAGTGGTTATGGTCTGCCCTCTGCCGTCGAACCCGTCAAGTTGTTGCTTATGTCATTGGAGACCACAGTATGAATACTTGTCGTCGCCTTTTTAAGAAAATTCCCTATGAATATCGAAAATGCCATAGTTTTAGTGACTTTTGGAAAACCTATAAAGCCATCATGCCAGAACAAACTCATCAATGTGTTGGCAAAGAAAGCGGAAAAACAGCCCATATGGAACGATGGTATAATACCTTACGACAGCGCAATGCAAGAGATGTTAGAAAAACACTCTCCTTCTCTAAAAGTGAAGAATGGCATCATATGGTAACCAAATTGTTGATCACTAATTTAATCTATATGGAACCACTTAATCATTTACCACTACCCAAATTACCGCCACCGACCGCCAGATTAACCACCTTGTGTACGATCTCTACGACCTCACGGCGGAGGAAATCAAAATCGTAGAAGATACTGTAAAATAAATAAACGTAGAGACGTTGCATTGCAACGTCTCTATACCGCCACCACACCGATGACATAACGCATAAACCCATAAAAACGCCTGAATCATAAAATATGAGACGTTGCATTGCAACGTCTCTACGGGGTAAATTTGCGGTGAAATCTATCGTGATCAAATTTTACGGATGTTTACGCCATGGCCGACCGTTTCCGAAACTGGTATCGCATCAAATCGGCCCGATTGGAAGGGTATGATTATTCATCCATCGGCGGGTATTTCGTTACCATTTGCACCCGCGACCGGAAATGTTTGTTCGGGGAAATCGTTCATGGCAAAATGAAATTATCGGCAATCGGAGAGATCGCCCGCCAATATTGGCAGGAAATCCCGGAACATTTCGACAATACGGATTTGGATGAATTTGTGATGATGCCTAACCACGTGCATGGTATCATTTTAATTTTGCAACAAAAACCGGATGATTGTAGAGACGTTGCATGCAACGTCTCTACACACAATGTTTCCACGGATTCACATTCCAAAAATTTGGCGATGTCCGCAATATCTCCTAAACCAGGGTCGTTAGGAACAATCATTCGGTCATATAAATCCGCGGTAACCCGCTGGCGCGGGAAAAATAATTATCCCCAATTCTCCTGGCAACCGCGGTTTTATGATCACATTATCCGAAATGAAAAATCTCTTGCCGCTATCCGGCAATACATTTATAATAATCCTACCAAATGGCAAATCGACCGGGAAAATTCCGAATCGGTGTGGTATTAATTTGGCATGTTTTGTTTTGTAGAGACGGTGCATGCAACGTCTCTACAGAATCAATACCATTATTTTTCGAAATAAATCATGGATAATAAATTTTTCGTTTCATCGGAACCTGTAAATAAATTTACACGTATGATGCTCAGATCGAATAAAAAAGAGACAAATGCCCAATTTATGTTTGACCTGAATGTCCTTCATTTTTAAATTTTAATCGATTTCACCATATCAACCCAAAGGAGGCTTTTATGAAAAAATTTTTTTTACTCGCAACGCTGTTGGCATTTTGTGTAACGCAGCTACCGGCAAATGAATATTCCAAAAATTTTATGAATGGCACGCCGGAAATTCAATCGATGAGCGCGCTGACGTTTGGCCCCCCTGGAATACTGTTTATCAGCGATGCCAAAAACGCCGCAGTTTTCGCTGTGGAATTGGGAGACCAGACTCCAAATACATCCACCGAAAAACTAGAGATCAAAAATATCGAAGAAAAAATTGCCAGCCTGTTGGGAACTACCGCCAGCGAGGTGTTAATCCACGATTTAGCGGTGAATCCCATTTCCAAAAACGCCTATATTGCCGTATCGCGCGGGCGCAGTAATTGGAGTTCGGCCTGGCAGCTCCCCAACGATTTGGAAGATGCAAAAGTCCTATTGAAAATTACCCCGGATGGCCAGTTTGAGGAAGTTTCCCTGCAAAATATACGCTACTCGCAGGCGGAAATTCCCAACCCGATCAACGCGGAAGAAAAACATCGCTGGAAACACATCAGCAAACGAGTGGATGCAATTACCGATATTGCCTATGACGATGGAAAAGTTTACGTCGCCGGTTTATCGAACGAAGAATTTGCCTCCAGCCTGCGGGTGCTTTCCTTCCCTTTTGAAAAGGCTGCCTCCGCAACCACATTGGAAATTTACCACGCCGCCCACGGTAAATACGAAACACATGCGCCAATCCGCACCTTTCTCCCCTATAAAATTAATAACGAATCGCAATTGCTGGCATCGTATCTTTGTACGCCGCTGGTAACTTTTCCGGTAGCATCTTTACAAAACGGAACGCACCTGAAAGGCAAAACCGTGGCGGAACTTGGTGATGGAAATTATCCGCTGGAGATGATCGCCTACAAAAAAGGCGGGAAAGACTATCTTCTCATCGCCCCTACTCGCCGGCCGCTACTGAGACTCG
>CAXHHS010000683.1:0-4390 GCA_964015645.1 uncultured bacterium | reverse complement strand
GAAAGCGTAATTCTTAGGGATGGCAGCCTCACAAAAGCGGTTAGGGCAAGCTGTTGCCTTCCCGGAATATTTAAGCCGGTTGAAATCGACGGTAGATTGTTAGTGGATGGTTTTGTCGTCGATAACCTGGGAATTACACCGCTTCGTGATATGGGGGCGGATATTGTAATAGCAATAAACCTGAGCGCCCGGCGAGATTATCGTAAGCCTGATAACGCGCTTAACATTTTTCTAAACACCTGTGAAATTTCGATTGATTTGAGCACTTCTTTTTTGCAAAAAGCGGCAGATATACTTATCAACCCCGATTTTACAGCGATCCCAGGGAATGATGCCAACTGGGCGGATAAATACTTTGACGAAGGCTATAAAGCTGCCTATCATAAGATCGAAGAAATCCGCGAATTATACAACCGAACATCGTTTCGCACACCAGGCTTGATTATTAAAAATGAGAAGATAGTCGCTGAAAATCGGTATCAGCAATTTGCGGCGGTTTAATTTATATAATCCCGCAAAATAACGTTTAGGAGGATTCCACATGTATTCCGAGGTTTTAAATCAAGGACAATGTTTACTCGAACAAAATTACCGCGAATCAGTTCATCTGGCAGTAGAACAATTGGCCAAAGAGCTTTATTCCATTAAATATTCGAAAAGCCCATCGGAATGGCAGCAAGTTATCAAATTGGCAAAAAGCCACTCCGTTCAAAATATTTTAACGGAAGGATTGCAAGTTCAACATAGCCAACACTGGCCAAGAGGATATCCCGGGGATGCGGAGATGTTAGACCTTATCTACGGTTTGGGAGACACCGGGGTAAAATTGGCAAAAACAACGTCCCGTGGGCGGTTTATTGAAGAATACTGTTACGGATCGCTGGTACAAGTTTCTGCCAGGAGACGGTTGAAACGAATCGCAAATTTAATTGATTCTCTTTGCTACCGGCAATCTGATAAGGCGGCGCATATTTTATCAATTGCCTGCGGTTATCTTCGCGAAGGCCACATTTCCAAAGCAGTAGCAGAAAAACGTTTTGGTCGGTTTGTGGCTTTAGACCAGGATGCAGAAAGTATCGAAGTCGTCAAAAACAATTTTGCGAATTTGGGAATCGAGACCATAACGGACTCACTGGGCGTAATTTTGAAAAAACGTATCGATGGGGCCTTCGATTTTGTTTACGCCGCCGGATTATACGATTATCTACCAAAAGATACCGCCGCCCAATTAACCGCAGCAATGTTCGATTTATTGAATCCCGGTGGCCGGTTATTGGTGGCGAATTACACGCCCAAAACACCGGAAGCCGGGTTTATGGAAGCCTTTATGAACTGGCCGTTAATATATCGTACGGAACAGGAAATCGCTGCATTCGGCAGTTTGATTGATAATCGCCAGGTAGCGTCTGTAAAAATTTTTCCGGAAATCGCAAGTTCCGGTCAAAATTGTCTACTGTATCTCGAACTCATTAAAAAATAGGGGAATCGATCATGAAAATTGCAATCATTGGCGGCGGTGCAAGTGGTTTGATTACAGCACATCTTTTGAACAGAAACCATGAGATTCATGTTTTCGAAAAAAGCCCTGTGCTGGGAGGAAATGTTAAAACCTTAAACAAAAACGCCGAGGGAAATGGCCTTCCCGCCAATGTTTTTATTGAGAACGGCGTTTCGTTTTTTCCTGATAAGGCTTACCCCAATTTTCGAAAGTTAATGGAAAATCTCGGCGTAGAACTGATTAGAGATAATGCTTCCATCGCCCTCTATTTAAATCACAAAAATCGATATACGGTTAAAAATCCACAGTTGCGGGAAGAATTAATTCAATTTTTACAATATGCGAATACATTTTCGGAAAGGGATTTCAAAGGCAAACCCGTTGCTTCTTTTATCGGATCATATTCACCTTTATTTCAGACCTGGATTAAATCCATCCTGATGATGTCCTATTCCATGCCCTTTCAATATATGGATCGTTTTCCAGCGGAGATTGCTATGCCACTGCTAACGGTATCTTTAACCTGTAAAAACGCTTTTTATGTAAAAGATGGCGTTTATTCTTATTTTGAAAACATTTTGAAATCATTTAGTGGTAAGATATTTGTAAATTCAGCGATCAAAAAAGTAGAGCGCCATCCCGATTTTATCCTGCTCCACTTTGCTGATGGCCAGACCGGGGTTTATGATAAAGTCATTTTTGCAACCACTCCCGAGCAGACTTTAAACTTATTAGTCCATCCAACAGCGGCGGAAAAACGGCGGTTTTCTCCCTGGAAAACCAACCGGATTACCACCATTGCCCACACAGACACTGCGGTGTATCAAAACAATCAAAACCAGGCGTTTTCATTTGTCGATTTCTTTTACAATTCCGGCACAAAAATAAAAGAGGGATATAATTCGTATATGAATGATGTATATCGCATTGCGAATGGAAAGTCTTACTTTATGGCCTATAATGTTTCCGACAGAATCGATCCCAAAAAAATCTTAAATATTCAGCGCCATACAACGCCTTTTTACTCGGTCGATGCCCTGCGTTATAGACATGAAATACGGGAAACGAACGGCCAACATCACACCTACCATGTGGGAGCATATCTTGGAAATGGCCTTCATGAGGGCGCGGTGAATTCGGCTTTAGAAGTTTACGGATTGTTAGTTTGATAATTTGGAGATTCTGTCGTTCAAAAATCCCCAAATTATTTTCCTATCAAAAATAAACGGTGCCCCATTTCCGGTAGCAGTAGGTAGTAACAGTTGGCCATTTTTGATTGCTGCTGCCATTGCCTACTGCCGCTGGCCGTTTCACTTTCCAATCAAAATAAACGGTGCCCAGTAAAACGGTTTGGTGTATTTTTCATTCTGTGCCATCAATGCTAATTTGGCATTGCGTAGGGCTTCCGGCTTGCTTTGGCCTTCCAGCATGTTACGGTAAAACGCTTCCATTAAATGTGCCGTGCTCACATCGTTGATTTGCCAGAGAGAAACGAGCAAATTCGCTGCACCGGCGTAAAGAAATCCGCGCGTTAAGCCGATTAACCCTTCCCCTTTGGCAATTTTGCCCAGGCCGGTTTCGCAGGCGCTGAGGGTAACCAAATCGGCGTTGAGGCTCAGGTTGTAGATTTCTTCGAGGTGGAGAATATTATCTTCATTCTCATTATTCTGCTGAGCCAAAATTAACCCGGAAAGTTTGGGGTTTATAGAATTGGCAATTCCGTGTGTTGCAAAATGCAGGTAGCGAAAATTTTGTAGATTGTAAGATTTCAAATTAGCTTCATTCGCTTCACTTTCCAAAAATACCTCTGCCGGATTTCCGAATAAGCGTTGAAAAAAACCTGCTTTTTCTTGGAATAAGTTGCGAATATTTAATACCTCTGCACGAGTTGCCGGCAGATGAGAAAAATAGCTGCTTCGAGTGGAATCGAGTGTATAGTTCGCTTGCATGAATTCCATATTTCGCGTTTCCGCAGGTAAATTATTCGAAAAAATAGGCGCAAATGCCAGGTACTCTTTTTTCGCTTTCTGCCGGCTCCGATGGATGGTTTCCCACAGCAGAGTTGCAGAATAGGCATAGCTAACTCGATGTTTTTTCAGCAAATAGGAAAGTCCACCATAACCTTCCGAAGGTTTTTCAGTTAATAATGCCTCAAACGGAACATAGGTCAACAAACCATCGGGAATAATCACCAGGTTCTTACCCGCGATATTTTCCTGAACCGGCTCCAGCAGCAGTTGATAAAGCCGGTAAGCGGCACCGGCATATTTCGTATCATTTTGGGTGATGATGCCTTCCCGTAACTGTAAAATTTCCCGTTCAAGAGAACTATCGATTTTCACTGTTTTAATTTCAAATTGATCGACTGAGATAGCAAAAATAAACAGCGAATCACGCTCAATAAAATATTCTATCAATGCCGAATGTGGATTTAACAAATGGTTCTGTACGTCTTTGGCAGACACTGTATTTACCTGGTATTTTAAGTTATAATACTCCGGAAAGGTGTTTTCAAAGTGCCCCACCAATTGATCGTAAGCTTGTTCTAGATCAAATGCCCTGTTTTGCCATTCTTTTAATTTGGCGCTGTCAACGGCCTCACGCTTGAGTTTTTCTTCCGCTAATTTTTGCTTGTAAAAAGTGAGATCGATCTTTAATTGCCGCTCGCGGTTCAAAAGTGTGCCCGGGATGCCGGCGAACTTTTTGGCATCCGCTTCATTCAGCGCATCCAGCAAAACAGTCGCCCTGCTTTTTTCGGCAAATTCAAACGCTAAGGCCGCATAGCCCTGCTGCGGATGCAGTCGATTGAGCAGTACCGCCGTTTGAATGGCATCGCCAAAGATGGCGCCGGCCTTTTCAGCCAAATGTAATTTTGACCCTTCGGAGCGATAA
>CAXHHS010000682.1:0-4414 GCA_964015645.1 uncultured bacterium | reverse complement strand
GGGGGGAGTGCACGTTACGATTATCAATGCTATCGCGTTCAATAATGATAAAATTTTTCGTACCGAAGACGGGGTAGAACAGTTGCGCATCTACAACTGCACCTTCGATAAAACGGCGAACGGCCGCTATTTCCAAAACGTTTCTGGCGGCTTTGCGGAAAGTGGTTTCGATTTGCGAAATAGTTTGTTTGCAGGAGAATTGCCATCCGAAGCAGCCCATCCTTCCAACTTGCTGGCAACCGACTCATTTTTTCGAAATCGCAGCGGGAATGATTATCACCTCAACAATGGCAGCCCGGCGGTAGATGCCGGTGTAGACATCTCCGAAGTGAAGGAAGATTTTGACGGTCAGCTTCGGCAAAGCGGCCGTTACGACATTGGCGCCTACGAGCTGAATGTTACTTCCGGAATCGAAGATGAAGACACGGGAAACGGCATTAACAGTTTTTATTTGCATCCCAATTTCCCCAACCCCTTTAACCCGGAGACCAATATTCAATTTGACATGACTAGCTCCGGCACAGTAGAATTGCAAATTTTTGATCCGTTGGGCCGCAAAGTGGCAACGGTAGTTAACGAACAGCTCCCTCCCGGCCAGCATACAGTAAAATGGAATGGCCTCGACCACCAGGGAAACCAGGTTGCTAGCGGTATGTACCTCTATCGTCTGGAAGTGGGGCAATTTACCCAAACCCGGAAAATGCAATTGCTGCGATAGACGCAATCTTAATGTCAAGTATCGCGCATTACGTGTTATGTATTGCCCTTCAACAAGCTCAGAATAAACTCTGTTTGTGATAAAACCAAATATTTCTTCTCTCCTCACAACCTGCCCATTGATATTATGTTTTTGGGCGGGTTGATTTAATTTCGCCTCCTTTCTTTTCGGATTTTTTTTTGATAAGTTTTCTGCCCTGGATTATCAATCGAATATCAAATGTTCGGTATCTATCGCAAATCTGATTTGGAGGAGACCATGAAGCAAATTTTAGTCCTCGGTGCAGGGCAAAGCACACCGTACCTTATCGACTACCTTTTAAATGAAGCACAAAAACACGATTGGTTTGTAACCGTAGGTGATTATAATTTGGCCAATGCCCAAAAGGCAGTTGCCAATCACCCCTGCGGAAACGCCATCCATTTTGATGTGAACGATGCTGCCATGCGCGCCGCCCAATTTACAAAAGCCGATATTGTTGTAAGTATGTTAACACCGGCGTTTCATCACTTGGTAGCATTGGAATGCACCAATTACAAATGCCATATGGTCACAGCATCCTACGAAAGCAAAGAGATGCGCGACCTGGATTTGGATGCTCATCGTAACGATATTTTAATTTTAAACGAGATGGGATTGGACCCCGGAATTGATCACATGTCGGCGATGAAGCTGATTCACGCCGTGCGAGATAGGGGCGGTTACATCAGCTCTTTTCTTTCCTACGGCAGCGGAATTCCGGCGCCGGACTCCCTGGATAATCCGCTGCAATACGCCATTACCTGGAACCCCGGGAATATTACCAGTGCCGGGGAAGTTGGTGCACAGTATATGGAGGAGAGGAAAATCAAAGTGCTGCCCTATCATCACGTGTTTAACCGAACCTGGGCAGTGGAAGTGGATGGTGTGGGAACGCTGGAGGCATATCCTAACCGCAACTCCTTAATTTACAGAGATTTATTTGGATTGGAAAAAGTTGAAACCATGATTCGCGGAACCTTGCGTTATCCCGGTTGGAGTGAAACCTGGCAGCAATTTGTGCGCCTTGGCCTGCCAAACGATACTATGCCGGTACCAGGCTTAAACGAGAGGACCTATCGTGAATTTATGCAGATGTTTTTACCGCTGTATATTTCCGGTAAAAAACTGGAACAACGTGTGGCAAATTTTCTCCATATCAATCCCACCGGAAAAATTATGGATAATCTGAAGTGGCTGGGATTATTTTCCGATGAGCAAATCGGCGGAACCCCCACGACAGCGGCAGATGTGATTACAAATCTATTGATCAAAAAGCTGCCACTGTCAACCACCGGTCGCGATATGGTTATCTTGCAGCACGAAATCGACGTTTGTTATCCAAAGGATAACAAACGCCAGGAAAACATCACCACCACGTTAATAGAATATGGCGAACCGGGCGGGTTTACCGCCATGTCAAAAACCGTCGGCCTCCCGGCGGCAATTGCGGTTAAACTCATCCTTACCGGCAAAATGCCTCTTACCGGCTGCCACATTCCTACCCATCCCACGATTTACGAACCGGTATTGGCGGAGCTGAAAAAATTGGGAATTAAGTTTGAGGAGAAGATTACGACGTTGGCAAAAAGCGAGGGATGAGTGGATTGATTACTTTTTTCCCTTCAACAACCGACCCACATTCAGCTTATAAACCCGGCCAACCGGGAGCGTTTTATTGGCGAGTTTAACCTGGTTGCCCTCAATCTCTTTAATGCCGGCAACAGATACGATAAACGATTTGTGAATTCGAATAAAATTTTCTGCGGCTAACATGGTCTCGAGATCGGAAATTTTTTCCGGCGTAATAATACGAGTGTTTGCCAAATGGATGATCGAATAATTCCCGTACGCTTCTATGTAACTGATTTCATTTAACTTAACGTGGTGATATTTTTTTTCTCCCTTGATAAACAGGCTGTCGCTTTCGGGCGTTTGGGATACGACAACCGGCGCTTCTTTTTTTTGTGAAATTGTATCGACAGCTTTGTTTACCGCCTTTAAAAACCGCTCGAAGCCGAAAGGTTTCAAGAGGTAATCGCAGATGTTTAGCTCGAAGCCTTCCAGGGCATATTCCTGGTAGGCAGAGGTTACAATAATTTGCGGCGGGTTATCAATCGTTCGTAAAAAATCGAACCCTTTTAATTTTGGCATATTGATGTCCAAAAAGATAACATCCACCTTTTGTTTGTTCAAAAAACTTAACGCCTGGATTGCGTCATAGCAATTGGCTTGCAGTTGCATAAACGGCAAATCTTTGCAGTAATTTTCGATCACCTTATGCGCAATTGGCTCGTCGTCTACGATGATATAAGTGATGGTCATAATTCAGGTATTTTCAACAGCCATAATCTTTATTTTCCAAAGATGCTGGATACTCGATACTGGATGCTTGATAAAGTTTCTTTCCAGCATCCAGTATCGAGTATCCAGCATCATCCAAAATGGTAAAGATTGTGCTTGTTTTAAATATATTTTGTAAATCATCACAAGTTAAACTTCAAAATCGCTTTAAAGCTATTTTGATCGACTACCTCGGTAAATAACGCATGCTGATCGGGAAATAGCAACTGCAATCTTCTTTGCAAGTTTGTTAACCCAATGCCTTTTTCCTTCGTCGCTTCCGGGTCAAAATTGTTTTTGATCTCAAAATAAACCTGTTCTTTGGTGGTCATCAATTTTAGATGGATATAGGCGTTTTCCGTGAGCGTTTCCGCACCATGTTTGAAGGCGTTTTCTAGCAGGACAATGAACAGCAAGGGTGGCACTTTGCAGTCGTCTTCCAGCATGTAATTAAATTTTACATCAATCGATTTATGATAGCGGATTTTATGAAGCTCGATAAAATTTTTGAGGTAGCCGATTTCGTCTTCAATGGGCACGCGATCTTTTTCGCCTTCGTAAATGGTGTAGCGCATAATGCCGGATAACTTTAAGATCATCTCCGGCGCTAAATCGGATTTTTCTACCGCCAATCCGTAAAGATTGTTTAAAGTATTGAAAAAGAAATGCGGATTTACCTGGTTTTTCAACATATGAATTTCCGCTTGCAGGGATGCTTCATTGAGTTTTTGAACTTTACGTTTTTGGATGAACCGATCCACCGCTAAATACGCGACCGTTCCCATTAACGTTAGCCCGGCAACGACGGCAACAACTTCATTCTTGTCATTAATGATCAAAACGATAATCGCCAACAGCACCAACAGCTTTTCAAAATGCCGTTTAAGAAACCGAAATAGTTTTCTAAATAATCGCATAGCTTAAGATATTAAATGTATGTTCAAGAACCAAAAATAATGCATGAACGTTTTAGAAACCGCTATAAACGACGGAAAATATTAGATGAAATCACTTTATCCGATTTGAGAGGATATACATCTGGTTTGGACATACGTTGGGTAAATAAATTTTGAAAATTTTGATACCCGGCTTATGTTTGCCGGTGAATATTAAAAAGGGGCAGAGAGATGCTAAAAATATCCCACTTATCAAAAACGTATGACAATGGCGTGCAGGCGTTAAAAGACGTAACCCTGGAAATTGGCTGCGGAATGTTCGGTTTGCTAGGGCCAAATGGCGCTGGCAAATCAACCCTGATGCGCACAATTGCCACTTTACAAGCAGCAGACACTGTCTCTTATACACATCTGACGCTGCCGACGAGCTTCTTGGTGT
>CAXHHS010000681.1:0-4414 GCA_964015645.1 uncultured bacterium | reverse complement strand
ATTTAATCCTACGGAAACCGATGTGCCGTTAACAGAGACATTTCGAACCACATATGCACCCAACGGGTAGGGAGATTCCATAGGAAATACATCAATTCGGTAATCCTCGTTGGCGAGCACCGTAAAATCAAATTCGCCAGTGCTGCCGGTGAGGGTCGAATCCTGAACGCCTTCCGGGATGCCGGGTTTATCCGAAACAACCGTTATTTTGACTTCCGCTTGAATCGGGGCTAAGGTAACGGAATCGACAATTGCCCCGGATAGCTGCACCTCGGAGCTTTCTACCAGTTCGGCATTTAAAGCAAATGTTTGAATTCGCCCGGGATCGATGGGTGGAGTGATGCTGATGTTCATCGTATCTGACTTATACCCATACCGCTTCAGGATAATATCATGCTCACCTTCGCCAAATATTTTTAAAGTATATTCGCCTTCCTCATTTGTAAGCGAACTGGTTTTATGGGTATTGTCTTCCACTTGAATGTTTTCTAACGCTGTTCCGCTGACGGCATCGGTAACAAAACCGCCGGCACTGGCCGGGGTAAGCAGCGCAAAAAAAGCGTTTAACCTGCCAGTGCCAAGTTTACCGGCAAAATCAGGGTTCAAATGATCGATATTTTCGGAAGAGAATTCTACTAATGTTCTGGCGCTGCTGGGAGTTATTCCCTCGTATTTCGATAAAATAAGCGCCAATACTCCTGACACAAGTGGCGAGGCAAAGGAAGTACCGGGAAGCGGGTCATATCCGTTGATATCGGTGCTTAAAATATTATCACCCGGTGCGGAAATATCTACCGTATTTCTAAAATTGGAAAAACTGGTTTTAAGATCATTATGGGTTGTTGCGGCAACGGATATTGTTCGAATATAATCGGAAGGCCAATGGGCTGTTTCAATATTATCGTTACCGGCAGAGAATACCACGATGCCGCCATTTGCGCCGCTATTTTCCACAAAATAATCAATCGCATTGCGCAATACTGTGGAAAGGGAACCGGTAGAACGCCCCCAACTATTGTTGGAAATGACAGCGCCGTTATCTGCGGCATAGATGAGCGCTTGCGCGCTATTTGGGTCAAATGCGCCACCGCCATCATCCGGAAATATTTTGCATATCATTAAGCGAACGCCCTTGCTATTGCCAAATCCTCCGGCAACACCTGCCACTCCAATGGCATTATTGGTTGCTGCGCCGACAATCCCGGCAACATGGGTTCCATGGCCATCGCTATCCCTGTCGTCGGGATCATTATCATTATTGGCAAAATCCCAACCATGTACATCGTCAATATGCCCGTTATTGTCATCATCGACCCCGTTGCCGGGGATTTCGTTAACATTGACCCAGAGGTTTGATATCAAATCGGGATGATCCAGGTCTGTTCCCGTATCAATAATACCAACAACAATATTTGAATCCCCGGTCTCAATACTCCATGCCTCCGGAAGGTCGATATCGGCATCCAGTGTTCCGTTAGTTTGCCCAATGTTGTGGTAATGCCATTGGCTGCTAAAATTCGGATCATCAGGGAAAACCTGCTCTGATTCTTTAGTTTCTTGGCGGTCATTAGTGGGGTAAGAAATTTGGCTTAATTCTGCCGATTCAATATTCAAATCGGCTTGATAACGGTCGCAGATGGCTTGCAGATCGTTTCCATTCGAAAAGGTGATTGTATAAAAACGGTGTAAACCAAATTTTATATGGCGGGCTTCGAATTTCCCGGCGGGGCGAAAAACTCGGGCCATTTTAATAGCCCCATAGTACCGGTTTAAGGCATCGATGGACTCGATTCCGGTAACAACGATACCGGCTTGCTTCTGCATATTCAATTGAAGCAAAGCGTCTTCGACTAGTTGGATGATAATAACATTTTCTTGATGATCCGCCGTTTCATTCGCCACTGCAAGATGGGATAGTAGTAAAAGCGTTGTTATCCAGAACAGCCAATATCGATGGTTTTTCCGGGGCATTGGAAGCTCCTTATTGTTTGTAGTTCACGCTTTAGCGTACGTTTATTCACGCTAAAGCGTGTGTGTTTACAGCCTGAAGGCTGAACTACGAGCCGTTTATTTCATCAGTACCATTTTCTTCGTTTCGCTAAAGCTGCCGGCGGATAATTTATAGAAATAAACACCGGAGCCTAAATTACTGGCATCGAATGTGATTTTATGCTCCCCGGCATTTTTAGAACCGTTAACCAGCGTAGCTACTTTTTGGCCGGTAATGCTAAATACTTCCAGTGTAATTTCCGTTGATTTTTGCAAACTGAATGCAATTGTCGTGGTGGGATTAAACGGGTTGGGGAAATTTTGATGGAGCGCAAATTGCTGTGGTTGGGAACCGTCATTATCCTCTATACCGGTAATTTGTGGCGGCGTTACCGTCACTCCCCGAAGGTACCATGCCTCGGATTCGGCCAGTTCATCGGTGTCACCATTTCCAAAAATCACATAGGTAATATGCAGCAAAGCGGAACCTAAACCGTCATTCAACTCCGTTACCCGCGGGGACATCCGGGTCATTTTTTCATATATTTCCGGTGATTGAGAAACATTAATCGGTTCTCCCCATTCGCCGCCATCAACAAATCTTGCAGAGACGAAAACATCCGGAAATAATTCCGTGGTGTCCGGTTGATCGATCCATTTGGCATAAATAATATCACCGGCAAGACTACGGGCTAATTCCGCTTCTGATTGGGTAATAAGCGCAGAACCGCTGGCATCCGGTAAATTCCACTGTCCGACAACTTGTGTTTCAATATTCTTAAGCTCCCAATTTGTGCCATTCCAGAAGACTTCAAAAATACCGGTATCGGCAGTGCCGTTTTCGGAATAATAGGCGAGAACATGCAAATCGCCATTCATATTAACAATACCATCCCAGTAGAAACTCATAAAATCATAATTTTCCGGCATGCCTTCAATAGTGCTCATCGGAACCGGTGTAGGCGTACTCCAGGTTGCACCACTATCTGTACTCTTGGAATAGCCCCACATAAATTCTCTCGTTGGATCTACACTTTTACTCCAAACTCCCTGGTAGAGGATGTACCCGGTTGTTCCATCCGGCGACCAGACAACTTTTTGCCCATTTATACTATCCGCATCGATAGTTTCCGGGGAATAAACAAGTTGTTGCTCCCAGTTGGCTCCCTGGTCTTCGGTGCGACGAAAATAGATATTCCCATTTGTTACCGTATCGATATCAACATAAGTAACATAAACAGCACCGGTTTCATCATTAGCGGTTGTGCTCATCCCAAATACGGTATCCGGTTGTAAAAAGCGGTTTTCCGGTGTGGCGAAACCAACACTTTGATCCGCTGAACCTAATATATTCAGCCAAAGAAAACCGCTGGAGGGTAAGGGATCGTCTACCCAGCTAATCCAGGATAATATTGGTTTAAGGTTGGCATCAAACGGATCCGTTGATTTATTGGGATTCGATATCGCGATATTGGGATGGCGGCCATTGGGATCTCTCACGAGGTTGAAACTGCCAACATCGAACCAGGTTGCCCCGGAGTCAACAGATGCGGCATACCAAATTTGCCCGGTTTCTCCATTGTTATTGCCCCTATTGCCGCGATGAATAATCGTAATCACCCCGGAATAAGGATCGGAATAGATTGGCCCGGTCCAGGATAGTAAAGTCCCAAAGGAGTTAGGGAGTAAAGCAGCAAGAACGGCTTCTCCAACGGTGTCATTAATTGCCACCGGGGATTTCACATAATCGGTTGCAATATCCGAGGGTTCGCTTACTTGGGGAGCAAGCGGAGTTGCCCACTGTTGGGTAAACTTACTTTGCCCCAACATGCCAAACCATAGCCCCTGAATTAAAACCAGGGCACAAAAAAATACGGTAAACTTATGTCTCATTATACCGCTCCTTAATTAGTTGGATATTCGCTTTCCGGGAATAATTTTAATGTCCCCAAAAAGCACTATTTAAAAGTTTGCATAAATATTATTGGTTAATGCCGGATTGCTAAAATCTGTTCCGTATTATTCTTTATTTACAAAGTCTATTTTAGAAATTTTCTTTTAAACCCACCGTTCAATTTTTTCCATTAGCGTTTCCGGCAATTGCTGATCCAAAAAATCTCTCTTTTTTAATTCGCTGATAACCAGGGCAATCCGTTTATCCATTGAATGTTTTTTATTGATAATCAGCATTTCCTTATCGCCCTCTACCAGGCAAAACCCACCTTTAAAATTTCCTTTTTCAACCCTTGTTTCAATACCGGCAGCTTCTATTGCTGCGCACAGTTCTTTAAACAGTTGAATTTCTTCTTCACTCGCTTCCGGCAATTTTTTCTTTTTACGTTTTTTCATTCCAAATGCCTGGTGTTAAGTCTATCATTCTGTCTCTTATACACATCTCCGAGCCCACGAGACTCCATTGCATCGC
>CAXHHS010000680.1:0-4420 GCA_964015645.1 uncultured bacterium | reverse complement strand
TTTTACTTACCTCAACTGTTTCTCCGGTGCACCAAAAAAATTAATTGAACAAAAAACTAAATTTTAATCTTAAGACGAACTTTATTGAACACGCTTTTACCCGCCCTAACGCCCTGCGGCTTACTTGTGCGAGCAACGCCAGGCAAGCCTTGAAAAACACGCTCAAACTCTTAGCTCTAAATTATTGTTTTTTAGAGACAAACCTCGCATCAAGTACAGCCGCTTGTTAGGGTTGCCGGGCATGATAAAACCCGATACCAAAACCCAAATGAAAACAGCGGGATAAATAGTTGAACCTGACGCTGACTTGCTCTGAACACTTAAGTTGCTCCCGGTTGTTTAAAATCTCAATTGCTGACCACCCCCGGATAACTGCGAGAAACTATCGATCCTGCAACAACGCGGAAGGGTTGATAAGCAAGGGGCGCAACACATTATAAGCGCCTATTCCGAAATTGAAGATCGCTAAGATTACGATGAACCCCTTGCGCAGTTAAACAACTAAGACACCATTTGATATGACAACAAATTCGATCCAAGGCACCCCCAAAAATTAACTGAACAAACACACATGAGTATAATCTTAAGACAAAACTTTACCTAACACGCTTTAAACCCTAACTATATATTTAGCTGCCAATCTCTTCCGATTTCATATGTCTATTATTAGACAAAAATGTACAATATTAGACAGTTCTACAAAAATTGTCTAATATTAGACAAAAAAGCTGTCTATTATTACCCGTTTTTTAGAGCGGTTTCCCGGGTATATTTTTGTCTAACTTTTGTGCAAAATGAATTTTGCACTCCATTACCCCTCGAACAAAATTTTCGCCTGGCTAAAAATAGGTGCCAAATCCAAAAGACATTTCATCAACATCCACAAATGCCGGCGCTTTTTTACCATTGGATATTCGGAAGAAAATAAAATTTTTGCCGCGAATCTCTTCACTGGGTCCTAAAATAAATTTTAGGACCCCCAGGGTCTTTTTGACCGCGTCCAGGTCCTGGGCAAATGCGATAGAGTAAAATGTTGCCGTATCATCAAACCCGGCCGGGGCATCCAGGAATTTTGACTGGTGCCATTCGCCTTGAACGATTAGATAAGGTGAAAAAGCCAGCTCGTAACGAGCCTGGAAATCCAGCCTGTCTAAGTTATCGTTTCCATCGCCGCCTTCACCGCCAAACAAATAATCGAAACTCACTGTTAGCGGCATGGCTAACCTGGCATAACCGGTGACGGTATGGAGTTTGAAAATAGGATAGTTTGTCAACGGTATTTCGACTTCAACGCCTAATTTAAGTTTCTTGTCGATGAGGTCAAATAGCTTGTCATCCGCTTTGTTCATTTTTGTTTCAACCTGGTAGGAAAAAGTAAGCTCCGACCGGTAGATTAACCCGGCAGCAAAATAAAATGGATTTAAAGCGAGGCCAATTGTACTTTGCGTACCATTGCGAACCGTATCATCACTGGCAAATGTTCCGGTTGAAGAGATGTTCAACGAGAACGAGCGGAGCCAAATACCGCCGCTTACAGGGAAATTACGTTCCGCAGCTTTGATCTTGAAATCGTGGTCAAAGGCATAAAAATTATCCTGGTTCGCCAGGCGCTGGAAGTTAAAATTAAATGCCTGGCCTTTACCGAACCCCCACCTGGTTGTTTTGCCGGCTGCATCTTTCGTATTAACGCTCACTTCTGTCTGGTTATTAAAAACCAGGGAAAGATTATCATAGATATCCCAATCACCGATTAGCGTGCATTTATTTTTCTTTAAGGGAAATTCAATTTTGCTAATAGAATAGACTTTATTTTCCCCACGAACTTGCCAATTTGCCGGATTCTCTGCGATACTTAGCTCCGTGGCTGATAATGTTGCGGTAAAGTTACATTTGATTGGATAAATAGTTCTGAGTTTTCCATCAATCTTTTTACTGCTTTGCGTCAAAGCCGGGGGATTACTGCTATCCAGTGTTTGCCCAAAGATTTCCGCTCCAACCAAAAAGAAGATCAGAAAGATGATTGTTCTTCGTTCCATATCCATACCCTCTAATTTGTAATTATCTCTATAATCCAATTATCCCACAGGGATTGAAACGTTGTATCCTTGTCAATCGCTGGCTCTTTATTTTCGACGGTCCATTCATAAGGGGCGTCTGCACAAACCTTAATGGCACAACCCAAAAGCCTGGCGGCATAATCTTCATGCATCGATTCCGGAACGGTTACCATAACGTTTTTGGACAATAAAACGTCATCGGCCCGGGCTGCGGCTCCCAACCCGGTACATTCAAGAACCTTAAAATATGCCTTTTTTAAATTCGCTTCGTTTAGTTCCATTGCCATAATAATCACCTATCTTTTACAAAATTTACTCGGTTAGCAAATTTTGAAGGGCGCCTTTTTCGCCCGGTTAAATGATATAAATTGTTCTTTATTGCAAAAAAACTGGTATTTAAATCGTTATTTCAGATAAAAATTCGGAAGTATACTGTAGGTTCAACATGAGAACACCCAAATATAACAGCTACCCATAAAAAAAACAAATTTGTTAAGGCTTTCCCTCCGCCTGGTTTATTTTAACCGGCCTTTTTTTATGGCGTTTATTGCAGTATATTTCCGGGAAACCAATACAATTTTATTCTCAGAGTGATTGAATGGTGTTTTTGAAAATTTCAAAACAGCAGGTTTTCCTTCTAATTATGATTGCCGCTATCACAATGCTGGCAGCCATCTTGCCGTTCTCCTGGAATGCAACAATTACCGATACGACAGCGGATATATTGTTTAACATTCGGGGGGAACGGGAGATTTTTGATGATATTATATTTGTGTTTATCGGGGCAGAAGATGAGCAAACCCTGGGCGGCTGGCCGGTTACGCGTGATTGGTACGGGCTTATTATCCACAAGCTGCGGCAGGCAAAAGCAAAAGCGGTTGCGTTTGATATTCTGTTCAAAAACAGCGATCTCCGCTACCGGGAATATGATGAATTTTTGGCAAGCGAACTTCAAGCATCCGGGAATGTTTGCCTGGCGATGACATTTGGCGATTTAATTTTAAACCCCACTCTCGATAATCCTTCCCAAACGAAAATTTTTGAAGGCCAGGAGCCAATTTACCCGCTGAAAAATTTTCGCCAATATGCATCAACCGTTGGGTTTAGCAATCTGGGCGAAGGCGCAATTTTGCGAAAAACTCCCTTGTTAGCCGCGCACAACGATAGCATTCGCTATTTGCTCGGCGTTCGGTTAGCACAGTTATATTTCGGCAGCAGCGAGCCGCTGCAATTTTCCGGCAATGAGTTGCGACTGAAAGACGCTCGCGGAAATTCGATTGGAATTCCAACTCACAATGGCCAAATCCGCTTGAATCATTTTGGCAATATCGAGCAAATCAACAATATCGGGTTTATCGATCTGTTACAAGCGCTGGATACAAACCCGGATTCCTTAAACCTTGCCGGTAAAATTGTGTTGATTGCACCCACTTCGCCACGCCTGCCAATTATCAAAGCAACTCCGCTCAGCAATCTTTTTCCGGCCACGCTAATTCATGCCACCGTGGCGGAAAATATTATTCGCCAAAATTATTTGCGGGAAGCCTCAATGCTATTTCACCTGTTGCTGATTGTTGTTATGGTAATCGCCGCTGCCGGAATTTGGCATCTTAAAAACATCTATATTCGTGTAATGGCCGGTATCCTGGGGTGGGGGATTCTGGCAATCGTTGCTGTTATATTGTTTACGACTGCTAATTTAATTCTTCCCCTGCTTTATCCCACCCTGGCGTATTTTGTTGTTTTCACCGGCCTCCTTTACAGCAGCAGCCGTCAGGCGTTATCGGAACATGCCGGAGTTGCAGAACTATTAAGAGCACAAATCGTCGAAAAAGAAATGGCAGTAAAGGCTGCTAAAACAGAACTCGAAAATCTCAAAGAAGTCGTTCAAAACCAGGAAGCGGCTTCCGAAGAACAACGCGCCCTGGCAACCGAGCACCAGCGGTCAATCCAGCAATTAGAAAATGAGCTGCAAGATTTACAAAGCTACTTGCTCCCGGGTAAACACCCGTTAGCTTCAGGATTGATGCCGGAAGCAGCTTTTGACGAAATTATCTATAGCCCGAATAGTGCATTGAAGCAGGTTCTCGAACTCATCCAGCGCATCCGCTCCGATGATATTCCGGTATTAATTGTTGGAGAAACCGGCACCGGTAAAGAAATGATTGCTCGCGCCATTCATCATACCAGCCAGCGTAAGGATAAGTCTTTTGTGGCGGTAAACTGCGGCGCGCTGCCGGAAACGTTGTTAGAAAGCGAACTATTCGGCCACGAAAAAGGCAGCTTTACCGGCGCGCAAAACCGGCGGCGCGGGCGGTTTGAGCTAGCCGATGGCGGCACTATTTTTTTAGATGAGATTACTG